>DASXGO010000213.1:0-10857 GCA_036489055.1 Candidatus Cybelea sp.
GATCGGTTCAATCTATGGCGACGGCGGGCAAGGCTGCACGAACGCCCTCTACGGCTACGGCAAGGGGATCATGTGGAACGTCGGTGGCAATACCCAGATCACGGAGTACAAAGTCCCCGATGCGCCGATCAAGACGCTCTCCGTCACCCAATCTTTCCCCTCCAGCTGCGCCATGAATACCAGCGGCGATCTTGCCGTCGGGATCTTGTATGCGTCAGGGTCGGGCGGCGGCGACATGGTGATCTTCAAGAACGGCAGCGGCACGCCCACGGTTTACACCACGCCGTTGGAGGCAGAGTTCTTTGACGGCTACGACAGCAAAGGCAATCTCTTCGCCGACGGCTGGAACACCAGCGGCGGCTTCCAAGTCGTTGAGCTCCCGCACGGCAGCGCTCAGTTCGAAGATATCACAATCAGCAACAGCGTAGGGTTCCCCGGCTCCGTGCAATGGGACGGCACGTACCTCACCATCTTCGATCAGGACACGGAGGCGGTGAATCAATACAAGATCGTAGGTACGAAGGCCAAGTTGAAGGGCACCGTCCAGCTTTCGGGTTCCAGCGACTGCGCGCAGACCTGGATCGTAAAAGGCCTGATCTATTGCGGCGATGCTGGGAACAACGACGGCGAAGTTTTCAAGTACCCGGCCGGCGGTTCGCCGATCGCGGTCTTTACCGGCAACTTCGACTTCCCGCTCGGTGTGACGGCAGCGGAGAAATAATCCGAGCAGGCGGCGGCGGATTTTGGGGTTAATCGCCAGCCATTGAACCCTGCGACTGAGGCCTGAATGGATACGAGGCTCCAGCAACCCACATTGGAGCTTCGGAACGTTACGAAGAGCTACGGCACACGTAACGTCGTTGATGGCGTTGCTCTTACACTGCGGCCCGGCACGATCACGGGGCTCGTCGGCGTCAACGGAAGCGGCAAGACCACGCTGTTTAAAGTAATTGCCGGGCTTCTCAAACCGGCGAGCGGCACGATCGACCTTGTCTACGATAGCCGGAACCGCGTGTCGCTGCTGCCGCTATCGGCGGATCGTCGCGTTCGCTTAGGCCTGCACTATCAGGGGCAAGAACGCCGACTCTTGAGTCGGCTCTCATCCTTGAACAACCTCAAAATCGCAAAACGTTCGACGGGTGAGCAGCCGGATGCGGCAGCGATCATCGGCCGTTTGGAGGAGCTGCGCCTCACGAACCTCCTCGCCAGGTGGTCCGGCGAGTTGAAGCGGCCGGAAATCGTACTGCTGCTGCTGGCTAAGGCCTACGTTCTCGAGTCGCGGTTTCTCTTTATCGACGAACCCTTTGCCAACATGGACCGCCGAGGCGTTTTCCACTGCATCGCGATCATGATCAAGCTGCGCGAGCAAGGTGCCTGCATAACGGTTTCAGATCACCACGCAAACACGATTCTTGAATTCGTCGACGACATTTGCATCATGCGTCATGGGTCGATAGCGTTTCTCGACACAACCGCTGCCGCCCGTTCGTCGCTCGAGGCAAAACGGTTGTATTTCGGCCCAAATGCGTGATCCGCTGACGCGCTACCTAAGCACCAACTATCTGAAGTTTTACTCCGTCCCTTTTCTTTTTTGGTTGCTGGTGGTTGTGATCGAAACGCGCGCGAGTCACGACCCGTACCTCGGGCTCGTCTTTCTCTCCTACATTGCGACGTTTACGCTCTTCGCTCTCGTCTTCTATCTGGCGATCAATAATGAATTCGAGACGCTCCAAACCTTCGGCGTCTCCTTCGGGCGTCTGGCACTGCCCGTGTTCAGCGTGTCGCTGACGCTGCAGGCGAGCATATCGGCGTTCGCGGTCATAGCTTCGAGCGATCGACTGCGCGCGACAGCCTACGCGATGTGGACCTTTCTGGCCGTCTTGCTCTGCTATTGGACGACGTTGAAGGTCATCTGGGACCAGCGCGAAGCGGCAACGTTTCGCGCGTGCTTTAGCGGCTTCGCGGCTCAAACCGCAGTGTTGCTCCTTTGGGGAACCGCTCCGCTCTTCTACCAGCTCGTGCATAAATAGGAGTTCGGGCCCGACGAATCAGGCCCGAACGAAGGGACGGCATCGGAGTATTACGGGCTGACCGACTCCCCGTATGCGTATTTTGGCGCGATGCCGGCTGGGATCGTCTTGAAAGGATTGCCTCCATAGGTGAGGTTCCAGTAGCCGAATCGGTCCGCGCAAGCTCCGTTCCCGGCGACGACTCTGCCGTTGTACGCAAAGGGCTGGGCCGTGCCCATGATATCCGAGCCTCCATCGAAGCAGTCGTCGGTGAGAACGCTCGTGTGCGTTACGGTTGCAGTCGAACCGAAAGCAGAGACGTTATAGATGGCGGTCGTCAGGGTTCCGTTGTAGCTTTGATCGGCGGCCAGGATCGTCTTACCGTATCCCTGCACACTCGCCGGGTAGCCGATCGAGACGCCGGCAAGAATTTCGAGGCTCTTACCGTGGTGCGGAAGTTCTCCGAACGCATTGTAGTATTGGTAAAAGTCGGAGCCTTCGACGAAGAGATTGCCGTTGCGATCGTACCCTGGAGGCCACGCGAAGTAGAGGCTGGACTGCGTGTAGTACTTCTGCGTTCCGCGCAGGCCGCCCGCAAAGACGACGACGCCGCCGGTGGTGTAGTTGTAACCCTGAAAGTTTGTGACCGCGATGTCGCCACTGGTCGGGTCCACCGCGCAGCCGATTGGGTATCCGTAGTTGTCGGTCGCGACGTTGAAGTAGCTGGTCGCGCCGTGCGCATATTCATAGAGGTTGGCGGTGCCGAAATCCACGACGTACACGTCGCCGGCCTTGTCGACGCACTGGCCGTACGGCTCGTCGAAACCGGTGATTTGCCCAACGATATGGTTGGGCTTAGCGAAGTCGTAGATGTCGACCGTACCGAGCGGATAGTCGGAGGCGTAGATCAGGGCTTTTTTGTGGAGATCGGGGTTGATCCACGATTTGCCCGAGAGACGATGCTGCGCCGGGACTTTGCCGCTTTTGAGCGTTTTCGCGAGCAGATCAACGCTCGCGAGAGGATGCTCACCGGAAGCGCCGGCCGCCGCGGCGGTTTGGGTAGCTGCGGTGCTTTGAGTGGTTGGCGGTATAGGCGCGCCCGCACCCTGCTGCATTCCGCTGCAAGCAGCGAGGAACGCAACGGCAGCGCACGCCCCGATAACCGGCGCAAGCCGGTTCGATGGGTTCGACATGATATCTCCTTGAAGAAAAGTTTTGTGCTAACGGGACACATCGTAGTCGGGGCGCCGTACCAAAGCGTACGGAGCGGCTCAGCGGGCCTTGGGCCGCGCGTCCTACGTGGCCGTGCGCGGGCGCTTTGGCACGCGCGAGAGCCAGTACTCAACGCCGTTGAGCATGATTCGGTCCCGGCGCCGGCCGATCGGGCGTGAGAACATTGCGCCGTCGTCCTGATAGTAAAGCAATATCCAAGCGATGAGCTGCGCGCGATCTCCAGGCGTGAGATGCTTAATGGCGGCCTTCACCGCAGTTACATCGCGGGTTAGGTCCTCATCGGGGCGCTCGAACTGAGGCGGCCTCACCATAGGCCGAAGAACCGCAGGCAGAGGTCTGCGAGATTCACCCGCTTGCGTTTCTTCCGGCTACTTTAGCGCTTTGGCGAGAGGCCACCCGATGGGCGACCCGATTCCCGTCACGAGATCGTAGCCGGGGAGTGCGCGGAAGCCGCCGTTGTTGCCGTTGACGATGTCGTGAAAAACCGTCGAATATGACGGGCCTTCTTCCAACGCGTAGAGTTCGGGATTCACGAAACCGATGCGAGAGCCGACGTACTGATCCATTTGCGCCTCGAGCCCGGTCCAGAGCGGACTGCCGAGCGACGTTCCGCCGGCGCCGACCCAGATCTTGTGCCAGCGCTCGGCGAATCCGACGTGCGGATTGGCGTCGAACGCGATGTCGGGAAGATTGCGCCCAGCTCCGATGATGTTTCGAACCTCCGTTTGGTATTTCGGCAGCTTGAAAACGACGGAGACGCCGCCGGCACTTCCATGCCACGCTTTCTCGCTGACCCAATAGCCGTTGTTGTCAACGTGCAACGTCGTGCCGCCAACCGCTAACGCATGTGGGGTGTCGTCTGCCGTCGTTTCGTCGACCGCGCGGTCGTGCCGGCACGTTTCCCATCCCAAATCTCCGGTCGCGATCGGGAACGTCATCCCCTTCGCTTCGCCTTGTTCGAAAATGCGGTTTGCTGCACGCGCGTAGAAACTTCCGAGCCGGCGCTTCTTAAATCCCTCGCAGCCGCCCCAGCTCGAGTTCAGCGTGTCGACGAGATTGTCGTCGACGACCGTGTTGTACAGATCGGTGGCCCCGGCTTCCGTAAAATCCTCAAAGCTATAAAGGTAGACTTGGGCGCCGGGTGCGGTGCCGATGATCGCCTCGATGTCGAGCGTCGTTTCGACGTCGCCGCGGCCGAGGCGGCCGCCGTCGACGGTAATGCGTTTGAGTTTGTGCGCCGGCTTTATTTGGAAGTAGTGCAGGAATACGTTCAAGTCGTTGTCGTCGATGTCGCCCGCGTAGGAGCTGGCGACGGCGCGGCCGGTGCCGTCGTAGCCGTGTTGACTGGGCTCGTCATACGCGCGTGAAAAGCCGACCGGCCCGAGCTCGCCGTTCGGCCCTCGCAGCGGCGGCCCGGACGATGCCGGTTCCGGCGCGGTATCGTCGACGGTGCGGATGCGTGGGCCGAATGCTTCCAAGTCGTCGAGGCCCATCACCGCGACGACGACTCCTCGCAAGGCCGGCGGCATCACAGCGTCGCGCACGTTCATGTAGCGTCGCCCGAACCCGGTTTGCACGCCCGAATCGATCTGCGTTTGGAAGAGCCGCTCGACGGCATCGCGCGGACCGCTTGCGTCGATGACCGTACGATTCCCAAACGTATGGGTGATCGCCAGACCGGCGCCGGTAAGCGCGTCGGTTACGCGCCGATACGCATCGGTTGACGGGCCGAAATATGCGTTAAACTGCGCGTTCGTCAGATAGCGGCGAAAGTACGGCGAGGAGCGCTCCGACTGCGCGTCCACGAGCGCGTCCAGCTCCGCCTGATGCCGATAGCGCAGCATGACGCTCAGTCGTACTTTCAAGGAGCGTGGCGCGCGGCCGAGATCTCGGAAGTCGGGCGCGTCCTTTATGCCGGCAGCGTAGGAATCATCCTGCCGTTGCCGCCGCAGGCCGTTATGAACGCCAGAGCGGCGATCGCCAAGGGAGCGCAGCAAGTTCTCTTCATAGGTCGCCGGTTGCGACGATGCCGATTGATTCGACCATCAGCACCGCCGATCGTTCCGGCGAACGCGGCCGGTGCATCACGTTCTTGGGGATGGTGAAACCCTCGTGCACGCCGAGCCGCACCGGATCGCGGCCCTCGACGTCGAGCACGATCTCGCCTTCGAGCACAAAGAAGAATTCATCTTGGTCAACGTGCTTGTGCCACGGGAAATCGCCTTCGAAAATTCCCAACCGAACCACGGCATCGTTGACGGTCGTCAGCGTCTGATTGAACCAGGGGACGTGTTCCCGGAGCTCGGCGGGGACGTCGACGAGCCGCAGCTGCCCGTACTTAACGTCTTCGTTATTGTGGAAATTGGCCGGCAAAATCTCGTGCATAAATTCATATTCGAGAGCGTCCTCCCGAAACACTCGAACCGGCGCGGGCGTACCAGGAACATGCGGGACCGCGATGCTCGCGTCGCCGGCCTACTCTACCTCGCCGCCGTCGCAGGCGGTCTCTTCGATCTGCAGTACGTTCCGGCGCACTTCAACGTGCTGGGAAACGCGGCCGCAACGGCGCATAATATCCTCGCCAACGAATTCCTCTTCCGGCTCGGCATCATCGCGGATCTCGTTCTCGGCGTCGTTTGGCTCGCCGTCGTGCTCGCGCTCTTCAAGCTGCTCAAAGACGTTGACCGAACCCAGGCCTACCTCATGCTGATCCTTGGAGCATTGCTGCAGGTACCGCTTTACTACGTGAACGTCGTCAACCGCGTTGCCGCGCTGCTACTCGTCACCAACCACGATTTCATCGCCGCTTTCCCGGTGGCACAACGCGACGCGCTCGCGATGTTATTTCTGCGGCTCTACCACTATCAGTTACTCTCCAGCTTCGTGTTTGCGGGTCTGTGGCTGATTCCGTTCGGCATTCTGATTTTCAAATCGCAGATCTATCCGCGACTGCTGGGTGCGTGGCTCGTCGTCAACGGCTTCGCCTACCTCGCAATTTGCGTGGTCGGATTCTTGGCGCCGCAATATTCCGACTTGGTCGGCAACATTACGCAGCCGATCCTGTTCGGCGAAATCGCGGTCATGCTCTGGTTATTGATATTCGGCACGAGGAAGATCCGCTTTTCGTGGCCGATCCGGGGCTAACCGATCGTCAAGCGAATCGTGTAGCGGCCGGCGCGCTGCTCGTCGTCGCTCGCTGCGCCGTAAACCGCGAGCACGTACGTTCCGTTCGCGGGGATGACGGCGCTCCAACGCTCGTGGCCGGCTTCGCCTACTTGAAAGTTCCCGATCCAGAGCGAAAATGCCGGCGCGTCTCCGGTGTGGGCAACCGTCTCCACCTCGACATGCTGGCCTTTACGCGCGGCGAAGGTGTAGCGCGGTCCGAAGTACGGCGCGCTGATGCCGCGCAACGTCGTCGAACGGCTGCCCGGCTCAAAACGGACCGGCGTTTCGTAAGGCACCCGCTGCCCGACGGCGACGTCGTAGACCGTCGACCGCGCAGGAGCAAAAACGTACGCGTTGCCGTTCCAAACGTACACCGACTCCAGAAATACGTTCATCGTCTCGTGGGTCGGCAATGTTGCGGTACCGTCGCGGCTCACGTGCATCGTATCGGGTAGCGATATCGCATCGAGCACGCGGCGGTATTCGTCGCTCGGGCGCCGTTCGAAAATAAAGACGCGTGCCGCCGCGCCGCGAGTGAAGCATGCGGCGTTGCCGACGAGCACGGTCATCTCTTCGCCGGTGCGCAGGGTGAGCACGGTTTTTTGAAATCCGGTTGCGATTGACTCCCTCGGTGGCGCGTCCGCTCCGTTCAGACACTGCCCGATTTCCTTATCGTGCATGAGAGTATCGACGATCGGCGCCGGCACGATCGCGTTGGCCGCCGGCGCTGCTGGGAGGAGCGCAGCCAGAATGGCCGCGTAGCTAAACGATGTCGTCAGGTGTGCCGCGGTGGACGTCTTCCTGATCTTCGCGGTTTGGATTCATGCTGGTGTCCCCATATTTGGCGCGCTCTCGCTCGACCGCATCCGCGGGATCGAGCGGTAGTTCCCGCTCGGGCGCTACATCCGGTGCGATCGTCTCGTCGTCTTCGCCGCGAAGGCGCTCGTTATCCATTTCAAAACCCTCGCTAGGTCATGTCGTATACCCCAAACGTCGCGCTCGGCCTGCACGAGGGGCGAGCAGGCGCCACGAGGAAATGGCGGGCAAGCCGGGTCTGTTCCCGGCAAGTCGGGTCTTATTATGGGATACACGTTAAGAACTGCGTGCGCGGCCAGCATTATCGCCGCGCAACTCTGCGCCTGTGCGGGTGGACGCAACGGCTTCCCGGGCAACGGCGCGTTCACGCCCAGCGCGGGCGTTCGCGCGGAGACGCTGCGATCGAAAGACTTCAAGCGGATTGCCGCCTGGGGCGCCAAGGGCAAACCGGCATTGGCGCAATGTCCGCAAGGTTATAAGGTTGTCGCCGGCGGCTCGAGCAGCAACGACGGAAGCTTCGTCGGCACGGGTTATGCGAACACCGGAAACAACGCGTGGGTGGTCAAACCGCGGGGAAGCGCAAGCGCGGAGGCCTTCGCGACGTGCGCCGCCCGCGGAAGCGCGGGGGCGAGCTTTCAATGGCGCACCGGTTACCCGGCGAGTGGGCTCGCCTCGGCGCAGTGCCGCGTCGGCGCCGTGCTGGTTACCGGATATGGAACCGGAACCGTCACCGCTTCATGGTTCGATCCAAGCACGAATACGTATTGGGTCACCGGCGGCGGAGTTGCTCATGCCTCGTGTGCGCGCGGCGACGCGGGAATCGTCATCAAACACGCGTGGAATTTGAGCCAATATCCGAAGGCTGTGTTTGCCGGCTGCGGATCGGGAAACGCGGTTATCGGCGGCGCCATGGGTGACGGCGCGTGGCCCGGTCCGCCGCTCCAGCAGCACCCCGGCGCTCCGTCATCGCCCGGTGTACACGGCGATCGCGGATGGTGGACGTTCAGCAATGCAAAGAACGAACTAACCTGGGCCGCGTGCGTACAAGAATGAAGGGAAGCTTTCCGAAAGCAAGGAAAGCCCTCTCCTGCTTACTTTGAACCGGTAGGAGAGAGAACCGTATGACAAGTTTCGGTCGTTTACTCGCTGTCGCGCTCGTCGGTGTTGCGGCGGTAACGGCAACGGCCGGCACCGCGCGCGCGGCGGCGCCCATTCTGATCAAGAGCTGCACGGTCGTGAAGCCGAAGCCATTCAGTCACATGGCCGGCGGCACGCGCATCGAGTGGGTGAATCTGGGCGGTAAGACGGCGGCAAGCGTCACATTCCTCATCGGATACCGCAACGCGCAGCAGCACTATCTGCGCAGAACCGATGACGTAGGCTCGTTCGCGCCGGGCGCGACGATCGACCACGTGCTCAGCTTGTATAACGACGTAACCTACGCCGGCGCGCAGACGGAGCAGTGCGTGCCCACAAGAGTCAAGTGGGCAGGCGGCACAGTTTGGGTGGCTCCTTCGCACTAGGTTCTCGGCAGGGAAGAACCGGAAAGGGCCGATCGATCGATCGGCCCTTCTCTTTTTTCCGAGGAGGCGCTTGCGGGTCGTCGAAGGCCGCCTCGTGCGCGTCGGATTTCGAACGATGGCCTCGCTCGCGTTGTGCGCCGCCGCCGCGGGTGCGGCGTTGGCGCATCTGGCGATCGACGTGCTTGGCGATTATGCGCTGACTCGCGACAGCTACGACTACCTGCGGCACGGCTCGCGCGAGCTCGTGACCGGTCTGGCATTGCTGGTCGCGGTCTTTCTCGCCGCGCGCGGGCTGCACGTCTGCTGCGAGATCGCCGCAAGAAATCGCATGCGGCTCGTACGGCCCGTTCTGCGGTTGCACGAAGCCCTCGTCATGTTGTTCGGCGCCGTGGCGGCAAGTTTGGCGATCGTTCCGGCGATGGAGTATCTCGACGGCCGGCTCGACGGCGTTCCGGTGCGCGGCCTCGATGAGGCCTTCGGCGGTTCGATACCGCTCGGGATTGCGACCACCATCGCAGCGACCGGGCTCTTCGCCGTCATCGTGTACGCCGTCGCTCGCTGGCTCATCTCGCATCGCGACTCGATCGCCACGATCATCGAATTTCTACTGCGGCCGTTTACCGCCACGACGCGCGCGGCCGGTTACGACCGCTTCGGCCGGCACGTCACTCTGCGGCGTCGCCGCGCGCCCAACGCGCTTCGTCTCGCCAAGCGTGGACCTCCCGCGACTACCTTCGCGTAGTCTCTAAACACCCACAACTATCTCAGGGAGTCACCCCATGCAATTCCGCATTGCGTGCGTTCGCGCCGTATGCATCGTCCTCGTAGTCGTTTCCGCGTTCGCCGGCCGGGGCATCGCGTATGCCGATCAGGACGATCGCGATCAAGATCAACAACAGCAAAAGCAGCACGAGCACAACAAAGAGCACGGCGACGAGACCGACGTGAAAGGCATCGTATCGGCCAATGACGGCACGCCCATCGCAGGAGCGGCCATCGTCCTTTCGTCAAGCGATGTCAAGAAAAAGGCCCGCAGCGACGCGCGCGGGCGTTTCAAGTTGGACGACGTGCCGAACGGGACGTACTCGCTCGACGTGAGCGCGGAGGACTATGAAGCGATCTCCGAGCGTACCGTGACGATCGGTCGCCAAAGCACGACGCTCGCAATCGTGCTCTCGCGGTCAACCAATAGTTCGCTCACGGTGATCGGCACCGTGCGAGCCGCCGCCGGAGAGACGGTCTCGAACTCGTCCGCGCAGAGCACGACCCTGAACGCGCAGAGCGCGGCGGCGGCCGGCACGAGCGCGGTCTCGACGATGCTCTGGCCGCAGCTTTCCGTCACACCGGTATTGCCGCTCGGCGGAGGAAGCAACGCAACGGAAGTCTTTGCGGTACGCGGGCCCGATCCAACCGAAACCTTAGTGGACATGGACGGACACAAAGTCAATAACGGCAATACCGGCGATTTCGATCTTTCACTCGTCGATCCGGCGGCACTCCAAGCAGTGCAGATTATCTACGGGATTTCACCGTCGTCGCTCATCGGGCCGAACACGATCGGCGGAGGCGTCAATATCTTGACCCTCGAGCCGACGACGACGCCGCATTCCTTGATTCGTCTCCTCGGCGGATCGTACGGTACCTTCGGCCAGACGCTGCAAACCACGGGAACGAGCGACCGCCTCGGCTACGCGTTCTCATTCCATAACGCCAGTTCGTCGGGTTCGGTCAACCAGACGATCGTAGCGCCGCCGCCGGGCGTTTCGCCGCCGACGGATAACGAAAGCCCGCAGATGGTCGGGAGCGGATCGTACGGCGACTCGCTCCTGACGAAACTTCGTTACGAGCTCGGCTCAGCGAACGGCGACAGCTACGTCCAACTTGATTTTCGCAACCAGACCGTAACGAAAGACGAGTCCGCTTTGCTGACCAACTTCACGCCGCCGGGCTTCAGCGGTGGCGGCGGCGATGACGCCGTTCGCATCGGCCCGCTCGACGCGCAAGCTTCGGGCGGCTATCAAAGCTTTGCCGGAACGTGGCTTGCGACGCATCAAGCAAACTACGGGCTCGATGCACAGGTGCCGTTAGGATCGGAGCAGATCGACGGTGCG
>DASXGO010000215.1:0-4781 GCA_036489055.1 Candidatus Cybelea sp.
GCGCGGCAAGGTCTTCGCGAAAACGGGTACCGACGACAGCGACAACTTTCTCAACGGCGGCGAGACCGTGGAGAAGGCTTTAGCCGGCTACATCACCACGCGCGGCGGTCATCACGTAGCATTCGCATTTTATCTGAGTGCGATGAATGGGCCGCATGACGAGGATACCGGCCACATCGCGGGCGAGATCCTCGGCGGGATGGCGGCCGCCACGTACCTCAATCTTTAGCGACCGCGTGGCGCGCTCGACTGAGGATTTGGGCGCCTTCCCCTTCGTAGCGCACTAACTCCAACGCGTGCCGTCGAATCGTCATCTCATCCCGCATGTAACGATGGTTGACGCGCACGTTATAGCCGCAAGCGGTGAGCGACGCGAAAGCGAATTCCGCGGCGCATGCGACGTCACTTTGAAGCGCCCGCATCGGAGTTTTCAGCAACCGGTCCACGAGGTGCAGCACGTCGAGCGCAAGCGCCCCGGTCTGAAGCGGCGCGTGAGCGGCGCGCGCGAGCGCCTCATCCAGCAATCGCCTGCGAGCCGCGCGCTGGTCTTCCGTGCTCTTGGGCAACGCCTGCGCGGCAACGACGGCGCTGTAGGCTTCTTCGTCGCGCCGGCGCGCGTCGAGCAGCTTCGTGCGAAGATCGTCGGCGCGATCGACGAGATCGTCCGCCGGCCTCTTGGCGATGCGCCCGACCATGGCGACGAGCGCCGCAGCGATCGCGCCGGTGAGTGCGGCCGCGCTCCCGCCGCCGGGCACCGAATCGCTCGACGCGAGGCGTTCCAGGTAGCCGTCGAGGGTTTCCACACACCAGGGGTTAGCGGGCGGGTTGCGAAAAGCCCGCGAGCCTTTTCCCTGCAGGAGTATGAAAAGCGGTGACTCTCTTGAATCCGATCGGAACGATCGGCAGCGTTAAAAACCGTGAGCTGGCCGAAGCGGGTCGCGCGCGCATAGCGTGGGCGGCGGCGTACATGCCCGTGCTCACTCAAATTCACGATCGCTTCGAAATTGAAAAGCCGCTGCGCGGCGTTCGCATCGGCGCGTGTCTGCACGTCACGACCGAGACGGCTAATCTGATGCTTGCGCTGCAAGCCGGCGGTGCCAGCATTGCGCTCTGCGCCAGCAACCCGCTCTCGACGCAGGACGACGTCGCGGCGGCGTTATGCGAGTACGGCATCGCGACCTTCGCCATCAAAGGCGAAGATAACGAGACCTACTATTCACACATCGAGTCGGTCATTGCCACGCACCCGCAAATTTCAATGGACGACGGCTGCGATTTGGTCACGACGCTATACAGCAAACACGCCGATCAGCTCGGCGAGTTGATCGGTGGCTGCGAGGAAACGACCACCGGCGTCATCCGGCTACGCGCGATGCAGCGCGACGGCGTGCTGCCGTATCCGATCTTTGCCGTGAACAACGCGCTGACGAAGTTTATGTTCGACAACCGTTATGGAACCGGGCAGTCGACGCTCGACGGAATCGTGCGAGCGACCAACGTGCTGCTCGCCGGGCGCACCCTCGTAGTCGTCGGTTACGGTTGGTGCGGGCGCGGGATCGCGTCGCGCGCCGCGGGAATGGGAGCGCACGTCATTGTCACTGAAGTCGATCCGCGTAAGGCGATCGAGGCGGTAATGGACGGGTATCGCGTCATGCCGATGAGCGATGCCGCAAAGACCGGTGATATCTTCGTGACGGTCACCGGCAACTATCACGTCATCCGCGAAGAGCATTTCCGGTTGATGAAGGATGGCGCGATCGTCTGCAACTCCGGACACTTTAACGACGAGTTGGATCTCGACTCGATCGCGCGCATCGCGCGCGGCAAGTCCGAGCCGCGACCGTTCGTCGAGCAGTTCGAGATGCACGACGGTCGCAAGATCTGCATCCTCGCCGACGGACGGCTCATCAATCTCGCCGCAGCCGAGGGTCATCCGGCGGCGGTCATGGATATGTCGTTTGCGAATCAGGCGCTCGTCACGGAGCATTTGGTGAAGCATCACGGCGAGCTCGAGTCCCGGCAGGTCTATGACGTGCCGGTTGCGATCGACGAAGAGGTTGCGCGGCTCAAACTCTCGTCGATGGGAGTCGAGATCGACACGCTGACGCCCGAACAGGAGAAGTATATCGCTTCCTGGAGCGAAGGGACGTAGATGGCGTATCGCAAGCTCTTCACGAGCGAGTCGGTTACCGAAGGACATCCCGACAAGCTCGCCGATCAAATCTCGGACGCGATTCTGGATTCGCTGTTAAAGGACGATCCGAACTCGCGCGTCGCGGTTGAAACGTTTGCGATCACCGGCCAGATTCACATTGCCGGCGAGGTGACGACGAAGACGTACGTGGACATTCCCCGCATCGCCCGCGAGACCGTGCGCGAAGTAGGGTATACCCGTTCCGCGATCGGCTTCGATGCCGAAACCTGCGGCGTCAGCGTTTCGATCGACGAACAGTCTCCCGATATCGCGCTGGGCGTCGACAAGTCGTTCGAGGCCAAGACAGGCGACGACGATCCCTTCGACCAGCTCGGCGCCGGCGATCAAGGGATGATGTTCGGTTATGCGTGTCGCGACACCGAGGAGTTGATGCCGCTGCCGATCGTGCTCGCGCACAATCTCACCAAGCATCTTGCGGCGGTGCGCAAGAACGGCGGCATTCCGTATTTGCGCCCCGACGGGAAATCGCAAGTTACGATCGAGTACGACGGCGATCGGCCGGTCCGGGTCGAAGCGGTCGTCGTCTCGACGCAACACGATCCGGAGATTCCGCTGGAAGAGATTCGGCGTGAAATCACGGAGAGGGTCATCGATCACGTCATTCCGCAGGCGATGCACGACGAAAAGACGCGCGTCTACGTCAATCCGACTGGACGTTTTGTGATTGGCGGACCGAAGGGTGATGCCGGCTTGACCGGCCGCAAGATCATCGCTGACACCTACGGTGGCATGGCGCGCCATGGCGGCGGCGCGTTCTCCGGCAAGGATCCGACGAAGGTCGACCGCTCGGGCGCCTACGCGGCGCGCTGGGTCGCCAAGAATATCGTCGCGGCCGGCTTAGCCGACCGATGCGAGGTTCAGGTCGCGTATGCGATCGGCGTCGCTCACCCCATGAACGTGCTCGTCGAGACGTTCGGCACGGGGAAGCTGCCGGAAGAGCGAATCGCTGCCGCGGTAAAGGAGATCTTCGACCTTCGGCCGGCGGCGATAATTCAAAGCCTCGATCTACGACGTCCCATCTACAAGCAGACCGCGGCCTACGGACACTTTGGCCGGCTCGAACTCGACCTGCCGTGGGAGCGCATCGATCGCGTCGATGCGCTTCGCAAGGCGACCGCTTTTCAGGGGGAGCAGCTACGTGTTCCGAACTTTGCAAGCTAAGGCGTCGCTCGCGGCGCTCGTCCTCGCATCTTTTGCACTCAGTCTACCCGCGCGTGCGGTGCAGTTGGTTCCCTCACAAACGTTCAAGAGCGGAACGAAGATCGCGTGCACGCTCGACGAGCTAATGGACTCGTCGAAACTTTCGTACGGCGACACGTTCAAGCTGCGGGTTGTCGACACGACGCATGCCGCGCTCAATGGGTCGGAAATCATCGGTTATATCACAGCCGTGCGCAAGCCGTCGGGCACCGAGCAGGGGCACGTGGGATTCTTTTTGACCACAATCAAGTTGCCCAACGGTACGAAGAAACCGATTACCGCCTACGTCGTCAATCGGCGTGTGACCCAGTATAATCCGGCCGCACAGTACGCCCAGCGTCAGCAGCTCTCGCCGGCCGCCGGCAGGCCCTACGGCAGCGTGACGCCGGGGCCGATTGCGTGGCAAATGAACATGGGCAGCGGACCGTCGACCGTCAAGACCCATCACTCGCAATCGCTCGGCGGTTACGTCTACGCCAGCGCATCGCAATGGCCGATTATCGTTCAACCCGGCACGTCCGTTACCGTCGAGCTCTCCGAAGACCTAACGGTTCCTTAGCTCGGGCGCCGTGTCACCCTGAGCCTGTCGAAGGGTGCAACAATTGCTCCATCGTGCACTGACGCGGCGGTTTGTCGGGTCGCCAGCGCAGCAGCCGTGTTGCGTGGCGAAAACGATGCGCCGTGACGTGATCGAACGAGACTTCAACGACCACTTGCGGCCGCACTGGAAACCATTGCGCCTCTCCGCGACGCCAACGGCTGGGACCACCCGGTGCGGCGCCGGTGAATCCAGGCGCTTCAACGATCGGGCGTAAGAGTTCCGCGGCGCGCGTGCGTTCGTTCGCGCTCATCGAGCCGACGAAGCCGACGTGATGCAGCAGTCCGGTGTCATCGTAAAGCCCCAGCAGCAGGGACGCAATCGCTCCATTGGCGGATGCTCTAAAACCGCCGACCACGCAATCGGCGGTATAGCTGCGCTTGATCTTGACCACGGCATCGCGGCTGCCGAAGGCGTATGGGACGTCGCGTTTGGCGATGACGCCGTCGAGACGAGCGAGGCTGCCTTCGAGCCACCGCTGTGCCAGCGCGGCGTCGTCGGTTGCCGGAGACGTGCAGATGGTGCCATCGCCGCCGAAGTTGCGCTCGATGAAGGTTTCGAGCCGCTCGCGGCGCGCGCGCAGTTGTTGTTCGTAGAGCGAAGTTGTGTTTTCGACCAGCAGATCGAAGATCACGTACGATGCGGGCGTCTCGCGCGCCAGTTTGCGCACGCGGCTCTCCGCCGGATGAATGCGCTGGAGCAGCGCGTCGAAGTCGGCAGTCTCACCGGTAACGATGAGCAGCTCGCCGTCGGTAACGAACTGCTTTG
>DASXGO010000227.1:0-3125 GCA_036489055.1 Candidatus Cybelea sp.
GGCGGCAAGCTGCGGCGGCTCTTCGGCACGAATCAGATAGGCACCGCGCGCGCTCGGCTTTGAGATCAGCGTGGCCATCCCGTCCGGATCGATCACGACGGCGCTGCCTTCATCGACGCCTAAGTCGTAGACTGCGCGCGCGCCGGGCAACAGCTCGTCATGCAAGATCCGCGCGAGAAAGACGACCGTCCGCCCGAAGCGATCGCGCACGACGAAGTGCGTATCCGTGATCGTATCGGTCAGCGGCGGCCACGAAAAGAATCCCGTAGTAAAGCTAATGCGCGCTTCGAAGGGATCCCGGACCGCGTCGACGGTATGCGTCTCTTGGTCGAGCCGATCGCCCGCGACCGAATCGTACACCACCGCCCCTTGGATCGCGAGGCCGGCGCTCCCACCGCCCACGACACCGCCGCGCGCGTACACGCGCTTGACGGCCGCGATGAGAGCCGAGCCTTTCCAACGCACGTAGTTCGCCTGATCGCCGCCGGCAAAATAGACCGCGTCCGCGCCGTCCACGATCGGTGCGACGGAATCGACTTGCGCCCGAGTAGCGCAGGGCGGGATCAGCACCGTCTGTACCGACGCGAAGTCTCCGGCGTTGTAAAAGTGGCGGTCGTCGATGTTGGCATACGATGCGCGCAGGATCACGACGTTGCCGCCGCGCGGCGAATTCTTACCGAGCAGGCGGCCGTGCACCCACGCAAGCGTTGCGTCAGGCGAACCGGAGACACCCGCGCCGTCGAGCAATAGGCCCGGCCCGTGCAAGTGCGGCGACGGCACATAACGGCCGTAACGCGGAAAGATCGTGAACGCGCAGGCGACCGCTGCCGCGATCAGTGCCACTGCGCGATTCTCAAAGCTTAACTTGCACCGAGAAGTAAAAATTCATCGCGATCGGAAAGTTGCTCGAGAACGGGTCGCCGAACGACGGCACGAAGCTTTGAGCGAAGTACGGATTCTCGGGCACGCCGTTCGCTTTTCTGTCGTTCGGGCTCGTTCCGTTATAGAAGTGACCGCCGTTGTAGAACGTGTTCGAAACGTACCCGCAAATCGAGCTGTTCGGCGCAAACGAGCCTTGCGTCCACGCCTCACTGGAACCACCGAAGCATTGATTGATGAGATTCGTCACGATGACGCGGCCGGTGATCCGCGGCGTGAAATCGTACGACATCTGCATCCCAAGGTTGAACTGCCACGGCTGGCGGAACTCGCCGAAGGTGTCAAACGTTCCGGTCTGCGGATTGGGAATGTAGAGATAGCCCGGATTTGTGCCGTCGTTCGTGAGCGCTTTGCCGCAGGACGTATAGTCCGCGGTGCGCGGGTTAACGCCGGTTATTCCCAGGCTGCCTTGATTCACGAAGCACGAACGTGGATCGAGCCCTTGAACGTCCGAGGGCGTGCCATACGTCGTACCCTCGAGCAGCGAGAACGCCGGCGTGACGGCGAACTTATCGCGCCGGTAGCTGAGGACGAACGCGAACGTATTGGGCGCGATGTAGGGAAAGTCGAGACCCGGAGCATACCAGCCGTTGCGATCGAGCAGCGGCTGCGGCGTCATGTTGTAGTACGGGTTCAGGATCGAGCTGCCGGGGCAGGTCGGTGAGGGCTTCCCTTTGCCGTTTGGTTTGTAACAGGGGGCGCCGCCTCCGGCCTTGGTAAGCGCATTGAACTCCTCGATGTCCTGGTTATACTGGTCGACGGGCCCAACCGTGCTGTTGAGATAGTTGCTCCACTTTTCCGCCGCGTTCGTGTACGTGTAGGAAAACGTTCCGGCGAAACCATTTTTGCTAAAGTCGCCCTTCGTCAGCAACAGCTCGAGGCCGTCCACGCGTAACGTCCCGGCGTTGAACGATGGCGAAACGTTTAAGCTCGGAAGGTTTGGCGTTTCGTAGAGCTGCTGAGTGCCCCAACGATAGAACGGCGTCACCTTCATCGCAACGTCGGTACCTCGGAAGTGCTGCTCGTAAGAAAGATCGTAGTTGTCCGAAAACTGGGGCTGGGCTTCGTGCAGCGGCGAGCTGTAGCCGAAGGGAATGAAACCCAGCAAGGTGGACGCGAGATTGGCTTGCGCCGTGTTGTACTGAATCTCGTAGTTTTGCGGCTGCTGCGCGTAGCGGCCGGCCGAGGCGCGCAAGACGACGTCCGGGCTGACCGTATATGTGGCCGAGAAGCGCGGTAGGACATACGAAACCGTGTAGCTCGGCGGATAGTCGTTGGTAAGCAGGATGCCGTCAGTTCCATTCGGGTGCACCGTTCGCACGGGCGTGCCGGTCGAACGGTCGATGGGGCACTTAAAGCCGGTGAACGGCGTGTAGACGTAGATACTTTGCGGCGGCTGCGGAATGAAAATCGGCTGACGGGTTACCGGATTGACGCAAAACTCGCGCTGCGCGGCGTTAAACCAAAAGTTCGTCCCCGGATTGTTCGTGTCGGCCAAATCGTAGGTATCGCTTTCGAAGCGAACGGAGGGGTTGATATACCAACGTTCGCTAGGGCGCCACTGATCGCCAAGCGACGCCGCGGTGATCTTAGGGACGACGGCGTTGATATCGGCGGTATTCCCCAAGAACGTCAAGAGCATCGAGGCGCCGGCCTTGCAGGCAGGAGAGCTCGCCGGCAGGCCGCCGCTTGCGCACGGATTCTGACTGTCGAAACCGCCGTAAGGTGCGTCGAATCGCCCTTGCGTTACGTAACGATTGCACGGAGCGACATCACCGATGTGGTATCGCGAGCTGTCGTAGGTGGCGTAGCACTCAGAGCCGTTGGTGAAGTTACTCACCTGCTGGCCCGGCGTGTTGTCGTATTGATGGTTGAAGTATCGCAGCGTGTTGGACGTGAGATACGAGACCATGCCATCCAACAGATGCTGGCTCGAAAGCTGGTCGGCGAACTGCATCTCGAGCCCGCCGGTGTGCGCGCTAACGATGTACTGATAGTTCGAAACGCCCAGCGAAACGTTGTTGCCCCAGCCGTTCGGCGTGGCGCGGTTTGTGTTCGAATAGAATGTGTAACCGAAGAGCCGTACGTACGCCGACGAGCCGATGTTCTTCTGGTACTGCAGCTTGACAATACTGCCGATGTCCCAGCGGGCGTCGCGAAAGTTTGCCGGCACGAGCGAATTGGTC
>DASXGO010000266.1:0-2990 GCA_036489055.1 Candidatus Cybelea sp.
GGCCCACAGGTTTGCGGTTGCTATGCCGCGCGGGAGAATCGTCGTGCAGAGCAGCGCGGTTCCGGCGGGCGCAAGCCAGAGGCGCCCCTTGCGACCGGCACCGCGCCGCTGGTATTCGGCCACGATCGTGTGTCCGCCGAATCGGTCGTCGCCGAGCAGGTCGGCTGCGTCCGCGTTCGTACTGACCGTCTCTTCGGCGTAAGCGATCGAGCCGAACGCCGTGCCGGCGAGCGCCTGCGCAACGTGCTCGTAAGGGCCCGCCTCGCGTGGCATGTTCCGCTGATTCTCCCTCGCACGGAAGGCGCCATTTAAGGCGGATTTGCGAAGGGAAAACTATTCGAGCATTGCCAAGACGATGCGAAGACGCGCGTCTAAGAAGAGGAAAAGGCGATGCAACGCAGAGACTTCCTAGCATCCTTCGCAGCGGTCGGTGTAGGTGATCGGTTGCTCGCAACACCGTTGGAATCGACGACTACGCACACCCCGGCGCACGGCGATGTCACGATTCAGTATCTGGGAACGGCGGGCTGGTTATTGCGCTCGGGATCAGCGGCGTTGCTTATCGATCCCTATGTTTCGCGAATAAACGGACCCCCACCGCCCGGCGCCGCGCCGTACTCTGAGTCCGGTGACGCACGACCGGTCTATAAGTGGGATGATACCGCCGTCGCCGACAAAGCTGCTATCGACGAGCACCTCGCCGCCGCTGACGTCATTCTCGTCACCCATACCCACTACGACCACGTATTGGACGTTCCGTACACTGCTTTGAAGACGCGAGCCGCGGTTATCGGCACCGAAAGCACGCAAAACGTTATGCGTGCGTACGATGTGCCGGAACGTCAGTTGCTCACGGTGCGCGGCGGTGAGGATTACGAATTCGACTCTTTTTCGGTAAGAGTCATACCGAGTCTACACAGTGCGCTGGATCACAAGCACTATTTTAGCTCGGCGACGGCGCCTGCCGGTCTGAAAGCTCCACTGACACTACGGCAAATTCACCCGGAGGGCGGCACGCTGGCATTCCTCGTGCGTTTCGCTGGAATGCAGTTGCTTGCATTCGGCAGCATGAACTACGTCGAACGCGAAATCGATGGACTACGCCCTGACATCGTTATTGCCGGCGCCGGACAGTCGCGTCACGAAGTGTACCAGTACACCAAGCGCCTCATGGGCTTACTTGCGTTTCCTCCGATCGTGTTCCCTACGCACTGGGACAACTTCTTGGCTCCCTACGGAGCGTCGCAACGTGCGGCCCTTGAATCACTTCACGCATTTGTCCATGAAGTGAGCGTTGCTGCTCCGAGGACACGCGTGATCGTTCCTAGGTATTTTCAAACGGTTTCATGCGCGTGAGCCTGACGAAGCACGCTGCAAGCCCCAATCGTTGCGCGGTGGAAAAGCCCTGCGGGCGATAGAGGGTGACTTGCCTTTGGCCCCAAAGGGCTCGGAATGGCTATCGAACGTACGCTAATTTTGATTAAACCCGACGCAGTTTCGCGAGGCTTGATCGGCGAGATCACCGCGCGCATCGAGCGGCGCGGCTATATCATTTCGGCGATGAGGCTGATGCAGCTCGACGGCGACCGCGCGCGCGAACACTATGCGGAGCACAAGGGCAAAGCTTTCTTCGACGATCTCGTCAAGTTCATCACCAGCGCGCCGCTGGTCGCACTGGCAGTCGAAGGCGAAGGTGCGATCGACGGTTGCCGGCAGTTGATCGGTGCAACGAATCCGCTCGACGCTGCCCCGGGCTCCATTCGGGCCGATCTGGCGCAGACGATCGGACGAAATCTCGTGCACGGCAGCGATGGAGCGGCGAGCGCAAAGCGCGAGCTCGAGATCTTCTTCGACGATAAGGATTTTGTTTCGCGCCGGCATGACCTCGAACGTTGGATGAAGGAGTAGGCGTGGCACTCGAATCGCTGCGCGGCGGCGGTAATCCGCTGATCGAGGGCGTGCACGCGCGCGAAGTGCTCGACTCGCGCGGCAATCCCACCGTGGCGGTCACGGTCGCGACGAGCTTTGGCGCCGTCGAAGAGGCGATGGTTCCGTCCGGCGCTTCGACGGGTGAGAACGAAGCGGTCGAGTTACGCGATGGTGACCCGAATCGCTTCGGCGGTAAGGGCGTGCGCAAAGCGGTGCGCGCGGTTAACGACGTGCTCGGGCCGGCCGTCGAAGGGCTCGACGCGACCGCGCAGCGCGAGATCGACGCGCGGCTGATCGAGCTCGACGGCACGCCGAACAAGTCGAACCTCGGCGCGAATGCGATTCTCGGCGTCTCGCTCGCGGTTGCGCGCGCCGCGGCGGCGAGCCTTTCGATGCCGCTCTTCCGCTATCTCGGCGGCCCTTCCGCGGCAACGCTTCCGGTTCCGATGATGAACGTGATCAACGGCGGCAAACACGCTGAGGGAGCGCTCGAGTTTCAAGAGTGCATGATCGTTCCGTGCGGCGCATCGAGCGAGCGTGAAGCGGTGCGTTGGGGGAGCGAGGTCTTTCACGCCATCGGCCGGATCTTGCACGAGCGCGGATTGCAGACGTTGGTCGGCGACGAAGGCGGATACGCACCCCCGCTTGGAACGCCGCAAGAGGCGCTCGACCTTATCGTTGAGGGTATCGAGCGCGCGGGCTACCGGCCGGGGACCGACGTCGCCATCGCGCTCGATCCGGCGTCGAGCGAATTCTATCGCGACGGAACCTACTATCCGTTAAGCCGCGAAAGCGCGACCGGAATCGACGAGATGATCGCGCTGTATACCGAACTCTGCGATCGCTATCCGATAATCTCGATTGAAGACGGTCTCGCCGAGAGCGATTGGGCCGGTTGGCAGAAGCTGACGCAAGCCCTCGGCAAACGGATCCAGCTCGTCGGCGACGACTTGTTCGTGACGAATATCGAATTCTTGGATCGCGGCATTCGGGAAGGCGCTGCGAACGCGATTCTGATCAAGGTCAATCAGATCGGCACGCTCACCGAAACGTTGGCGACG
>DASXGO010000282.1:0-6511 GCA_036489055.1 Candidatus Cybelea sp.
CTCGTTGACGGCGTCGCGGGCAACACGATCACGGTCGCAGTGGCTGACGCGCAGATCGTTCCGCTTACGAACAACGCCGTGGTCACGCGCGCCACCGCGCCGATCACGTCGGGCGCCGGCAATATCGTCGTGCTCAAGAACCTCAGCGACGCCGCAGACTTCGCGCCGGGGGACAACGTCGTCATCGAGGGCACGAGCGACGGCGCGACAATCACGCGCATCGTCGGCTCGAACCTCGTGCTGCAGACCAATCTCAGCGGCACGTATACGACCGGCAGCGTCCGCATCGCCGATCTCGCGATTGGCCAAACGACCTTCCGCATCACCAACGGCGCGGGCCTGGAGCCGGGCAGCATCATCCAGCTCGACGACGGCAGCGCCAACGAGTACTTGGTGATCGCCGCGACGAGCGGCTCGTTCATCACGCTTCAAGGCTCCGGGCTCGTCAACAAATACAGCATGGAGGGCGTCGCCGCGGCGACGACCGTGCAATCGTTCGAGTTTTCGCTGACCATCACAAGTCCGCCGAACGTTCCCGAGCTGTGGCAGAACCTCTCGATGGATCCGCGCCATAGCCGCTATTGGGGCGCCGCCGTCAACTCGCGCTACGTCAGCCTTTCGTTGCCCACGACGCCCGACACCGATCTTCCGCCAAACAATCTCCCAGGCGCGCTCGTTACAACGCCCCTTGCGGGCGGAACGGCAGACAATCCACTGAGCCTCGGGCTCGCGCAGTACCAGCAGGCACTCAATGCGATGGTTCCCTTGCAGGACGTGGAGCTTGTCTGCGTTCCCGATCGCACCGATCAGGCAGTCCAGCAAGCAGTGATCGCGCACTGCGAAACGATGAAGGACCGCTTCGCCATCCTGCACACGCAGCCCGGCCTGGCGGCGGATGCGTCGTCGGGCAGTCCGTTGATGTTGCAGCGCGCGTGGTGCGAATCGGAAGGCGGCTACGCCGCGCTCTATTACCCATGGATCCGGATCAACGATCCCAATAGTCTCACGGGTGCCGACACGATTTTGGTGCCGCCGTCGGGTCACATTGCCGGGATCTATGGCCGCGTCGACCAAACCGGCGTACAGAACGCGCCCGCCAACCAAGGCATCATCGACGCGGTCGGCTTGGAATTGAACGTCGACAGCGTCACGCAGGGGCTGCTCAACGTCGCCGGCATTAACGTCTCGCGCATCTTCCCGGGTCAAGCGCTACCCCTTGTCTGGGGGGCGCGCACCACGACGCCGGTCGCGCAGACGGCGTGGCAGTATATCAACGTTCGCCGGCTCTTCATCTTCGTCGAGACGTCGCTAAAGTTTGGGCTGCAGCCGTATGTATTCATGACCAACGACACGAGCCTTTGGAAACGGCTCAATCGCGCGATCTCCGATTTCTTAACGCGCGTCTGGAAGGCCGGCGCACTCTTCGGAACGCAGGCTGCGCAAGCATTTTATATTCAGATCGACGACGAGAACAATCCCCCGTCGAGTCGCGCGCTCGGACAAGTCAACATCACGATCGGCATGGCGCCGGTCTATCCCGCTGAGTTCGTCATCGTCCACATCGGTATTTGGGACGGCGGCGTCAGCGTCAGCGAGTAAGGAGGAACAAATATGTCGACGGGTCTTCGAGTCGATCCCTACCGGAACTTCAACTTCCTCGTCGAGATCGACGGCATCACACAGGCCAGCTTCATCGAATGCAGCGGCCTAGAGGTGACGACCGAGGTCATCGAGACGCGCTCCGGCGGCGACAGCACGACCGTTTACAAGTTGCCGGGTAAAACGAGCTATAGCGACATCACGCTGAAGTGGGGAACGGCCGCCTCAACCGAGCTGTGGGGCTGGCGGCAAGACGTCATCAACGGCATCATCAATAGAAAAAACGGTTCGGTGGTCCTTTACGACCTGGCCAACCAAACCGAGGTCGCGCGTTGGGATTTCTTCAACGCATGGCCCACGAAATGGGATGGCCCTTCGCTCAACGCCAAGGGCAACGACATTTCGATCGAGACGCTCGTGATGGCCGTCGAGCGCGTCGCGAGGTCGTAGCGATGTTCGCCACCGAGTTCGACTTCGAGCTTCCCAACGGCTATGTGGACAAAAGCGGTACGCTGCATCGCACCGGCGTCATGCGCTTGGCGACCGCCGCCGACGAGATTCTACCCATGAAAGATCCGCGTGTGCAGAACCTTCCGGCCTATTTGATTGTGATTCTGCTCTCGCGCGTGATCGTAAGGCTTGGGACGATCACGCAGATCAACCCCGGCATCGTCGAGGGCCTCTTCAGTGAGGATCTCTCGTACTTGCAAGAGATGTACAACCGCATCAACGGCTTGAGCGGGCGCCGCGTCGAGGCGCGCTGCCCGAAATGTGCCGAGTCGTTCGACTTAGAGCCCGCGCTAGCGGGGGGGTCGTAGGCTACCCCTTGGATTGGGTCTACCAGGAGGTAGCCGCGTTGAGCCTTCGCGTGCACTGGACCTACGAGGACCTTTTAAACCTCGATCACGCCCAACGCCGCCGCTGGATCGAGGAAGTCGCCAAGCTTGAACGGAGCGAGTGAAGATCGGACGATGGAAAAGATCGTCGTAACGCTGGGCGAGCGGTTCGCGCGCGAGGCGCAGCGGCTGCTCAAACGCCGTGTTTCGAAGATAGAGTGGCTCGAGCTGATCGATCCGCTGATCGAGCGTGACGGCGCGCGCGCCGAGCATACCGTTCGCTTCGAGCGCTGCGACGGCGTACCGCGCGCGCACCCCGGGCAGGTCGCGGGTACGCTTATGCCGCTGCGCACGCACGAACCCGGCGACGAGGGAGTCCCACTGCCGCCGCAAGTGCGCGAGCGGCTTCGCGACGTCGCCGGTCCGGCCGTCGACGTCGCGCGCGTGCACATCGATGAACGGGCCGACGCCATCGCTTGCAACGAACGCGCGGAGGCCGTCACAGTCGGCGAGCACGTCTACTTTCGCTCGGGCGCTTATGCGCCAGCAGAACGCGACGGACTCGCGCTGATCGCGCACGAGGTCACGCACGTCGGCGAAACGCTGCGCCCCGGCGCGAGCTGGCGGCGCGCGACGCAACCCGGCGTCAATGAAGAAGAGCATCGTGCCCGCCGCAACGAACGCGCGTTGCTCGGGCCGCAGCCCGCCGTCCCGCGCATATCACCAACCGTTGCTGCGCTGTCGCCGCATAGCTCGCCGGCGTTGCATCGCATCGCGTCAACTCCATCGCCGTCGGCGCAGTTGCACCCAATGAAGGCCGAGATCGACCGTGAACGGGCGGATGCGCCTGCGCCTCCGCCGGCTGCCGCACCTAACCTCGAAGCCATGCGTCGCGATCTCGTGCGCGATTTGATGCAGCGCATTCGCGTCGAGTACGAGCGAGGCGCGTGATGGCGAACCTGCAGCTGGCCAAAGCCTTCATCGTCAACACCACAACCGCGCAACAGATTCCGGTGATGTATAACCCCGAGCAGTTTTCGCTCGATCAGGGCAACAACTTCGCGGAGATCGGGATTCCGGGCCTCAATGCGCCGCCTATTCAATACGTCCGAGGTAAGGGACGTACGCTGAGCATGGAGCTCTTCTTCGACTCGTACGAGCTGGGACAAGACGTGCGGCAATTCACCGGCGGCATCACCGGTTTGTTGGCGACGCTTCCGCAAACGTTCGCCCCGCCGATTCTGCTCTTTGTGATGGGCAGCTTCAGCTTTCGCTGCGTCCTCGCCGAAGCGGCGCAGCGGTTCACGATGTTCGCGATGGACGGCACGCCCGTACGTAGCACGCTCTCGGTCCGCTTTCATGAGTACGTCGACGTGACCGTCGCGATCGAGACGGGCGTCTTTTTCGGTCCGCCAATCATCTACAACGTCGTTCAAAACGATACGCTCAGCGGGATCGCCGCGGCGACCGGCGGCGATCCCTCGAACTGGAGAACGATCGCCGATGCCAATAACATTGACGATCCGTTCAACTTGCCCATCGGCAACCCACTCGTCATTCCGGGAAGCCCCACGCGATGACTCAGAACTATTATGCACCGAGATTCAACGTCGTCGTGCAAGGAATCACGATGGCCGCGAACATCACCCAGCAAGTACTCAGCGTCACCTACGAAGGCTCGCTCGATCACGCTGACATGTTCAAGATTGTCTTTTCGAATACGAACGGTCAATACACCGACCTGTCGTTGTTCAGTCCCGGCGTGGAGGTCGAGCTGTATATGGGTTACGGTGAGACGCTGACGCCGATGATGCTCGGCGTCATTACGACGATCGAGCCGAACTTCCCGGAAAACGGCCCTCCGACAATCGCCATCTCCGGCTACGACAAGTCGTATCAGATGCGTCACGGCGAGATGATTCCGCGGCAGTTCGAGTTCATGACTGACTCGATGATGGTCGCCGAAATTGCCGCGGAGAATCTGCTGATCCCAATCGTCGACCCGTCCCCTTGGTTCCACGAAAGCCTCACGCAGACCGGTACCGATTTCGGCTTCATCAAGGAGCTGGCGACCAACAATCTTTTCGACGCGTACGTCTACTGGAATAACCTCTACTTCCAGTTCCCTATTCAGGCCAATGCTTATGTCCTCGAATGGGGTCAGAGCCTGCGCAGCTTCTCGCCGCGTCTCGCAACCGCAGCGATGGCCGGCCTCCAGGTGATTCGCGGATACAACGAAGAGCTGGCGACCGCAATGATCGGCGTCGCAACCGGGGCGCTCCTTGACTTGGGCGATATCATCAATCGACTTGGACCGGCGACGCTCGACATGCTCACCGCGCTGGGCCGGCGTTGGATCCATAGCCAGAAAATCACATCGCCCGTCGACGCGCTCGCGCTCGCAAAGTCGCTACTCCAGCAGCTGCTTGACGGTCTCTACGAAGGCACCGGCAGCTGCATCGGCATCCCGGCGCTGCGTGCGGGCAGCTACATTCAGGTCGCCGGCGTCGGCAAACGCTTCGGGGGCGTATACCGCCTTCGTAAGGTGACGCACACGATTGACGACAACGGCTACGTCACCGAGTTCGACATCACGCAGCAGGCTGAGTCGTCGCTGCTCTCACTGATACGCAAGAAGACCGATGTCGAGTTGACGCCTCCGCGCGACCGCAGCGAGAAATACTACGGCGTATACATCGCTAAGGTACTCGTCTCACCGATGATCGGCAGCGACCCCGATCCGGCTTCCGCATTAGGCGCGCGCGTGAAGGTGACCTTCCCGTGGCTCTCCGACACAAATATGAGCGGATGGGCGCGCGTCTGCATGCCATCGGCGGGTCCAAACAGCGGCGTCTATTTCATGCCCAACGTGGGCGACAGCGTCATCGTCGCGTTTCAAGACGGCGACATATCGATGCCGGTCGTCATCGGCTGCGTCTGGGACGGCCCCGCGAAGCCGCCCGTCTACCCTCCACTTCCACCGAATACCGTTTCGAAGATCCAGACTCGCCTGGGTCATACAATCACGCTCGACGACACGCCCGGCATTCAAAGCATCACCGTCGCCAACGTTAACCAAAACACGATCAAGATCGACAACACGGGCATTTCGATGACGGCGCCTATGGGGAACATTACACTGAGTACGCCGGGCTCGATCACATTGAGCGCAGCGTCGGTCGCGGTGACGTAAAATGGCAAACGTCGTCACGACGGCGAGCGCCGTCATATGTGGACACGGCGGAAAGGTAACGACCGTTGGCACTCCCAAGCTCACGGTCGCCGGATCGCCTGTGGTCGTTGCCGCGGGCATCGTAGGCAAACCGGTTGTCGGCTGCGCGACGCCCACGTCAAGCACGACCAAGCCGTGCACGACCGCCGTATCGGTCGACCCGCCCTCGCTTTCGAAAAAACTCACCGTAAGCGGCGCACCGGTTGTGCTATCGACGCTCTCCGGCACGACTGATGGTGAAGTCGGCGGCATAACGCCGCAAAAACTGCTCGCCGCAACGGGTGCACCGCCGTTGCTGACGACGGTATGAAGGCGCGCGCGTGAGCGGCTTTTACGGTCAAGGCTTCAATTATCCCGTCACGCTCGACGTAACGCGCGGCATCGCAATGTCGTCCGATCTCGCGAACATCCAGCAGTCGATCCTGATCATCCTCGGCACGCAGTACGGCGAGCGCGCAATGCGCCCGACATTCGGCTGTAACTTGAAGAGCTTGGTCTTTGCGCCGAACAATCAACAAACCGCGGCGCTCGCCCGGCAGTACGTGCTCGACGGTCTGCAAGCGTGGGAACCGCGCATTACGGTGCAGACCGTTAACGTTACCAGCAAAGTCGAGAACCCGAAACTGCTCATCGAGATCCTCTATACGGTCAAAGGGAGCCTCGCGCCTCAGGCGATGATCTATCCGTTCTATCTGGAGCAATCCTGATGCTGTACGATCCTAATCGCGGTTTGCTGGTGCCCCCCGACCTTGATGACCGCACGTGGTCCGACCTCGTCAACGACGTCATCGCGCTGATCCCGCAGTACGCGCCGCAGTGGACGAATCAGTCGCCTAGCGACGTC
>DASXGO010000291.1:0-7178 GCA_036489055.1 Candidatus Cybelea sp.
CTCCGCTGCGCGGACCGGCGGCGGCGCTGAGCGGGTACATGGAGCAGAGTCTCGGGATCCCGACGGCAACCAGTTTCCGCAGCTTGCCCGTCGACGTTCTCGACGCGCGCCGAAGAGAGCTCAACGGCGCCGTTCGCGCCCTGGGGCGCACCGAGCGCGTCTCCTTCACGCATATCATTGCGTACGCGCTCGCGCGTGCCGCACGCGAGATGCCCTTTATCACCCATTCATTCCGGCGCGACGAAGCCGGCTCACCGGCACGGCTCGAACCGGGAATTCATCTGGGGCTCGCGGTCGATACCGAACGCAAGGACGGCACGCGTTCGCTCGTCGTACCGGTGATTCGCGATGCCGATTCGCTCGACTTCGCGGCGTTCCGAAGCAAATACGAAGAGCTGGTCGCAAAAGCACGCGATAACAAACTGGCCGCCGACGATCTGCAGGGCGCGTCGTTCACGCTTACCAATCCCGGCGGGATCGGCACGATCGCGTCTGTGCCGCGCTTAATGGCGGGGCAGGGCGCGATCATCGCAACCGGAGCGATTGGATATCCTCCGGGATTCGCAACCGCGAACGAGCAGTCGCTGCGCCTGCTGGGCGTCGCGCGAGTCATGCAGATGACGAGCACGTACGATCACCGCGTGATCCAAGGCGCGCAATCCGGCGAATATCTCCGGCGCGTTGACGAACTGCTGCAGGGCCGCGACGCATTTTACGAGGCGATCTTCGAATCGTTCGGACTGCAGGCCGCGCCGTTGCCGCAAGTCGCAGGTACGCCGGTGGGCGCCGCTGCGGCACAGCCGTCAGACGAGATGTTGCGCGCCGTCGCGGCCGGCATGGCGATTGTCGCGGCCTACCGGCGTCACGGCCACTTGGCGGCGAACCTCGATCCGCTCGGCACCGAACCGGTCGGCGATCCGTCACTGGATCCGCAGAGTTACGGTTTGACGCCGGCGCTGCAGAGCGCGATTCCAGCAAGCGTGCTGAACGTCAAGGTTGCGGGCAATACGCTCGCCGACGTGCTGCCGCGCTTACGCGAGACGTACAGCTCGACGATTGCTTATGAGATCGAGCACATTTCCAACGCCAAGCAGCGCACGTGGCTGCGGGATTACATCGAGTCCGGACGCGATCGCGTCAAGGAATCGCCGCAGCGCCAGATCGATTTTCTGGAGCGGCTGACGCAGGTCGAGTCGTTCGACCGCTACGTGCGCAAGACGTTTCTCGGGCAGAAGACGTTTTCGGGCGAAGGATTGGACGTGATGGTGCCGATGCTCGAAGAGATGCTCGATATGTTGACCGACGACGGCGTGCAAAACGCGGTCATCGGCATGGCGCACCGCGGGCGCCTCAACGTGATCGCGCACGTCGTTAACAGTCCGTACGAAGAGGTCATGACGGAGTTCGAAGCCGCGCAGTATCGCGGAAACGTTGGCGACGACGACGTCATGGGCGACGTCAAGTACCATCACGGCGCGACCGGAACGTTTACGACGTCAAAAGGCAAGACCATCGGCGTAACGCTCGCACACAATCCCAGCCACTTAGAAGCCGTCGACCCGGTCGTCGAGGGGAGCGCCCGGGCTTTGCAAACCGATCATTCACCTGGAACCCCCGCGCAAGACCGCAAGCGTGCGGCACCGATCCTCATCCACGGCGACGCCGCTTTTACCGGCCAAGGGATCGTCTCCGAGGTCTTCAATCTGCAATCGCTGCCGGGATACGAAACGGGCGGCACGATCCATCTCATTGCAAACAATCAGATCGGTTTCACGACCGATCCGGCCGACGCGCGCTCGACGCGGTACGCGTCCGACCTCGCTAAGGGGTTCGACGTGCCGATCGTCCACGTCAATGCCGACGACGTCGACGCCTGCATCGCCTCCGTGCATCTCGCCATCGACTTTCGCCGCGCATTCGCTCGCGACGTGCTCATCGATCTGATCGGCTACCGTCGCTTCGGTCACAACGAGCAGGACGAACCGGCATACACGCAACCGCAGCTCGCCGAACGCATCAAGAATCATCCGACCGTACGCGAGCTCTTCGCCAACAAGCTGATCAATCAAGGCGTAATCGCGCCGGAGCGCGCGCAGGCGATGCTGGATGAGGCGACGGAACGGTTGCAGCAGGCGCGCCGGGCCGTCAAAGGCGCGCTCGCAACGCACATTGCGGGCCGGAAGTTGTCCGGGAGCAACACTTTCGACGGAACGGTGCTTTTGCCGGTTGCGAAGGCGACGCTCGTCGCGTGGACGCAAGCGTTGACCGCCGTGCCGGACGGCTTCACGCTCAATCGCAAGCTCCACTCGCAGTTCGAACGCCGCGCGGCGACGATCGCGGAGAAGGGTATCGTAGATTGGGGAACGGCCGAATCCCTCGCGTTCGCCTCGCTCTTGACTACCGGCACGCCGATCCGGCTCACCGGGCAGGATACGGAGCGCGGAACGTTCAGCCATCGCCACTCGGTATTCCATGACACGGTAACCCGCCGTGCGTGGATCCCGCTGCAACATCTTTCCGACGGGCAAGCCTCTTTTGAAATTCGCAATAGCCCGCTCTCCGAGTACGCCTGCATGGGATTCGAGTACGGTTACTCGGCGCAGCAGCCGGAGGCGCTCGTCTTGTGGGAAGCGCAGTATGGCGACTTCGTTAATGGCGCCGAGATTGTCGTCGATCAATTCATCGCGGCCGGACAAGCGAAGTGGGGACAGACCTCCCGTCTCACTCTGCTGCTTCCGCACGGCTACGAAGGCGGCGGACCAGAGCATTCGAGCGCACGGCTCGAGCGCTTCCTCCAGCTCGTTGCGGAGGGGAACTTGCGCGTCGCTTCGCCGTCGATCGCGAGCAACTACTATCACTTGTTGCGCATGCAGGCGCGCTCGCCGATCGCGGTTCCACTCGTCGTGATGACGCCCAAATCACTGCTGCGTGCCGAGAGCGCGGCCGGATCGCTTGAAAAGATGGCGGACGGCACATTCTCGCCGGTCATCGACGACCCGCGTGCGCTGGATCGCAACGCGATCGAACGCCTCATTCTCTGCAGCGGCAAAATCTATCACGATCTCATCGCTCACTCGGGATACCGATCGCTGCAGCGAACGGCAATCGCGCGTATCGAACTGCTTGCGCCGCTTCCGGTCGGCGATATCAATCGCCTGATCGCCGGGTATCCTCGCCTAAAGAAGCTCGTCTGGGTCCAGGAAGAGCCCAAGAATATGGGAGCGCGCGCCTTCGTCCGGCGCAGGCTGCTCGAAGGGAAGCGCGACGGTTTCGATATCGAGTACATCGGCCGCGGGTACCGCGCGAGCCCGAGCGAGGGTTATGCCGGCCAGCACGCCGTCGAACAGGAGCGCATCGTCAGCACGGCGCTCGCGGAATAAACTGCGCGCCGGAGCCTGCGCTGAGCGAAATCGAAGCGGCGCGTGGCGCTAGGGTAAGTTCGGTTCTGAAAACATCGCCGAGATCAGCTGCTCGATCGTCGGGGCGTCGACGAAAAGGCCACGGGTGTACGGCCCGACGAAGCCTTCCCGAACCATCGAATCGAAGAGCGCCAGCAATGCATCGTAATATCCGCGGAAGTTGAGCAGGCCGATCGGTTTGTCGTGGATGCGAAGCTGCCGCCAGCTCAAGACTTCGCAAAACTCGTCCATCGTCCCGAATCCGCCCGGTAACGCGACGAACGCGTCGCTGAGGTCCTCCATCAGCTTCTTGCGCTCGTGCATGGTCGCCACGAGATGGAGTTCGGTAAGACCTTGATGCGCCATCTCGGTTCGCGCGAGCGCATGCGGAATCACGCCGATGACCTCGCCGCCGCTTTCCAACGCGGCGTCCGCCACGATCCTCATCAGTCCGACTCCGCCGCCGCCGTAGACGATGCCGTAGCCGGCGGCGACGATCGCGCGCGCAGCCTCGCGCGCTATTCGCGCGTACTCGGCATCGTTCCCGACGTGCGAGCCGCAGAAGACGCAGATTCGTTTCATCGTCGGGCGCCCTTGGTCACTTCCGTTAGCCACGCCTGCTCGTGAACGTTTGGTTTTGGGCTGCCGTCGAGTTCGCGGTCTTGGCGGCGCTCGCAGTGGTCCGAGCGAAGCTTTGGACGTACGGCTCGGATACCGGCACGTTCGCACAGGTCGTGCACGATGCGTTCGGCGGTATGCGCAACGGCGTCGAATCGGGTTCACACTTCCGCTACCATTGGTCGCCCTCGTTGGCGCTGCTCTGGCCGTTCGTTGCGGCGACGCGCAGTGCGCTGAGTCTGCAGCTGGTGCAGGCGGCGGCAACTTCGGTCTGCGGGCCGCTGGTCGGGGCACTCGCGCTTCCATACGCCGGTCGAAAGCTTGCGTCAGTACTGGGGCTGCTGACGCTGCTCTATCCGCCGTTGCTCGCACTAGGCTTCGACGAATTCCACGAGCTCGGTCTCTTCACGCCGCTCGTGCTCGCGCTGATGTTGGCGGCCGACCGGCGGCGTTGGCTTTGGTTTGCGGCGTGCGGGCTCATCGCGATCGGCTTGCGCGAGGATGCCGCCCTTACGCTCGTGGTCTTCGGCATTGCGCTGGTAGCGATCGCGTCGCGCTCGGGCGCGACCGGAAGCGGATTGCTCGACGGTTCGGCGCCGTCGTCGCGCGCGCTCGCCATCGCGGGCGGAGCGCTGGCAGTCGTTGCAGCAGGTTCGCTCGGACTCTATTACGGCCTTATCACGCCGCGGCTGGGCGGTTGGGTGCCGAGTCACTTTTACGTCTATCCGTTTGCGAACGGGCCGGCCGCGCTCGTGGCCGCGCCGTTTACACATCCGGTGCAGTTCTTCCCTGCGATCTTTACCTTCGGACGTCTAACGTACGTCCTCGAAGCGCTCGTCCCGCTCGCGTTTCTGCCGCTGCGGTCGTGGTGGTCGCTGCTGGCGCTGCCGGGCGGAGCGATCGTATTGCTCGCCAACTCCGGTTACGTCTGGCGAATGGGGGACCACTATGCTGCGCTCTGGATTCCGTGGCTGCTCGTCGGAACGGTTGTCGCGGTCGCCGCTATCGCGAAGCGTAAGGACCTGCGCGCCGGCGGCCGCTCGGTGACGGCGGCGGGAATCCTTTGCGCGCTCTTTTTGATTGCGTTCGACCCGCTCCATCCGCTGCACTATCTCCATCCCTACTACCACGATCTAGCTGCCGCGCGCCGCGCGATCGCGTGCGTCCCGAAGAGCGCTTCGATGTCGACCTACGACGAATGGTTCTCGGCCGTTGCCGCGCAGCGTCCGCGTGCGACGATCGACCGCGCCGACGGCGTCGAGTATCTCGTTTACGCGCAGGATTTCTGGAGCGATCCCAATCAAGCGCGGCTGTGGCCGCAGATTCGGGCGCAGGTTGCACGAGGAAGATATCGCATCGCGTGCCGCGATGGCGAAGTCGTCACCTACGAGGCAGTCGATGCGCGGTAACATCGCCAGACCGAGCCGATGGGCGACGCTGCGTGGGCTGCTGCCGGTGCCGTTCCGGCGTTTTCCCGGATTCCTCTCCGCGATGACGGCTCGTTACGGCAATCGGTTCGCGTTCGCATTGCCATGGCGCTCGTACGTCTTCATCAACGAGCCGGCGCTGATCAAAGATATGCTCGTGACGCAGCAGCACGCATTTTCCAAGTCGCTCGGCACGAGGGTGCTGCGGTTGCTGCTCGGCGAAGGCCTGCTGACGAGCGAAGAGCCGCTGCACCGGCAGATGCGCCGGATCGTACAGCCGGCGTTTCATCGCGAACGCATCGTGGAGTACGCGCGAATCATGGAACGCGATGCCGTGGACTTCCGCGATCGGATGACGTCCGGCGCCGCGTTCGACGCGCATGCGGCGATGACGGGACTGACCTTGCGGATCGCAACGGAGACCCTCTTCGGAAGTGACGAAAGCGGATCGGCCGCGGCGGTCGCGGACGCGCTGCGCTTGATGATGACCGAGTTTCCCGCGATGCTGACGCCGATCGGCGCGCTTCGGCAACGGCTTCCGTTGCGCAACACGCGCCGCTTTTGGCGCGCGCGGCAGATGCTCGATGCGATCATTTACGGGCTCATCGCGCGCCGCCGGCGTGACGCGGCCGACCGCGGCGACGCCCTCTCGATGCTCCTAGCCTCGCAGGAGGCGGAAACCAACGAACGCCCCGATGACGAGCAGATCCGCGATGAGATCATGACGCTCTTCATGGCGGGCCACGAGACGACGTCGAATGCATTGACCTGGGGACTCTATCTCTTAGCACAGCATCCCGAGATCGACGAACGGGCGGCGGGCGCCGCCCGAAGCGGAGACGAGGCATACGTCGCGCGCGTCGTCAAAGAAGTTTTGCGGCTCTATCCGCCCGCATGGATCATCGGACGCGAAACCGTGCGCGACGTGACGCTGATCGACGGAACGTTTATTCCACAAGGGACGACGATCTTCGCCGCGCCGCTGCTCTTGCATCGGCGCTCGGAGTTTTTTCCGAATCCGGAGCACTTCGACCCTGACCGTTGGCTCGGTCCCGAGCCGCCGCCGTTCTCGTACGTTCCGTTCGGCGGCGGCGCTCGGCGCTGCATCGGCGAAGAGTTCGCGCTGCGCGAGAGCGCAACCGTCTTGTCCACCCTGCTGGCGCGCTATCGCTTCGAGTTGCAGCCGGGTGCCCGCGTGGAGATCGCGCCGTTAGTGACGCTGCGGCCCGCGGGACCGGTGATGATGCGCGCCTACGCGCGGTCGTGAGCGTTAGGCGAGCACGAGTTCTTCGTCCCCGACCCCGGCCTTGCGAATCGCGTCGAAAATCATCCGATCGGCGACCGCGGGCGATTGCCAGCGCGCTTGGGCGTCCGGCGAAAGGCGATCGATCGGATCGAAGTAGACGAAAGCTTTTCCGGGTTTGACGCTCGGAGCCGCGTAGACCGCGATTCCGTTCTCACGGTCGTAATGCTCGTAGGAATGGACGTCGCGCTTCCCGCCGCCGCCGGGTGCGTCGCAGACGAACGTCGGCGTATTGAAGCCCGCAGTGCTGCCGCGCACGAATTTTTCGGTTTCAGTCGCGGTGGCGATCGTCGTGCGCAGTTCCTCAACGCCTTTGACCATGTCGTGCATGTAGACGTAGTAGGGGTGCACGTTGACGTGGCCGAGCCGCTTGACGAGCAGCTGCATGCGCTGACGGGTGTCGTTGACTCCGCGAATCAGCACCGATTGGTT
>DASXGO010000346.1:0-1785 GCA_036489055.1 Candidatus Cybelea sp.
CTTCGCCGACGACCGAGTTGAGGTAGCCTTGCAGCACGCCGACACCGGCCGAAACGAGTGCCGACGCGAGGATGATCGCCACGTCGATGCCGAGTTCGCGAAGGCTGCGATGCGGTATCGTCGAGTCGATGATGTGGGCCGTGACAAAACCAGGCACGAGCCCAAGCGCCGCGACGACGACGATGCAGAAGAGCACCGTTGCCTGCTGGCGCCAGTATGGGGCGAAGAGCGCGCCGATTCTTTTCCAATCGACGCGCCGCTTCACGTGAGGCTTTTCGGGCTGATAGATGTTCGACCACATCAGCCCGTGGCCGGACATCATCGCTTAGTGCGGTACCGTAACCTGATGGAGCGAGACCTTGTTTCCTTCGGCGTCGGTGAACGACGTGATCTTGCAAACCGGCGTCGCATAGGGATCCTCGACCTCAATGCCCTTACCGCGCAGATCCGCAACGGTCTTATCGATGTCGTCGACTTCAAAGACGACTCCAGACGCGCTGCCGGGCGCACGGTCGGCCCATTCGGTCGTCAGCACGCTGAAGTATCCGCCTCCGACGTTCGCCTCGTTGTATTTCTCGACGCCCTCCTCTTCGTACGGGCCGCTGAACTTCAGGCCGAGGTTCTCCTCATACCATTTGCGTAGCCCGGCAACGTCTTTGGCCGGATACGCCGTAAACGCAATCTCTTTGATCACGGATCCTCTCCTAATCTAATCAAATCAAGGGTGTGGGTGCTTCGATAAACCCCGCCGGGCCGCCCGAGGTTGCTCCGCGCGACGCCGCTTCAAGCGAGCGTGCTACGGTTTGCCGTTGCGTATGGTGGCGAGTTCTTTGAAGAGTTTCTTCTCTTTGTCGGAGAGATTTTGCGGCAGCTGGCCGATGAGCCGAACGTATTCGTCGCCGCTGCCCTTCGCGCGCACGTGCGGTATGCCGCGGCCGGATAGCCGGAGCAGCCGATTGTTCTGAGTTCCGGCGGGAATCGTCATGGCGACTTCGCCACTGAGCGTCGGAACGCTCACTTCGCCGCCCAAGATGAGATCGTAAATGCTAACGGGCAGATCGACGTATAAATCGTCGCCCTTGCGCTTATACGTGGGATCGTCGTGGAGCTTGACGATCAAATGGAGATCGCCGTTCGGGCCGCCGTTGAGGCCGGCGCCACCCTGACTGGCGAGCCGGATGCGCTGTCCATCGCCGATGCCACGCGGGATTGAGACTTCAAAGCGCTTGTTGACGATGATGCGGCCGGTGCCGTGGCATTGCGGACAGAGCCGGCCGCCGATCGTGCCGGTTCCACCGCAGTGCGGGCAAAGGTCTTCGATTTGAAGCGAGACGGCCTTAGTTCCGCCATCGTAAACGTCGCGCAAGCCGAGCTCGATCGTCGTTTCGAGATCTTGTCCACGTCGCTCCAGACCTCGCCCGGGAGCCGTTTGGCGCCGTCCGATGTCGGAGAAGAAGACGTCAAAAAAATCGGAAAAGCCGCTCGGGCCCCCGGGCCCACCAAAATCGAACTCGAACTCGCGTCCGCCGACGTTAGTGCGGTAGCGCTGCTGCTGTTCGGCTTGGTGTGCGGCCTGCTGCCAGTTCGGGCCGAGAACGTCGTACTTCTTACGCTTTTCCGGGTCGCCTAAGACTTCATACGCCTCGGATATCTCTTTGAATTTTTCCTCGGCTTCCTTAGGGTTCTTCGGATTTGCGTCGGGATGCCACTTGCGCGCGAGCTTGCGATACGCGGACTTAATGTCTTTCTCGGCGGCGCTTTTCGGCACGCCCAGGATCGCATAAT
>DASXGO010000369.1:0-2583 GCA_036489055.1 Candidatus Cybelea sp.
GCTCGGTTGGACGAAGCGCTCCACGAGGATGAACACGGCGACCACCGCCGCGATGATGAGAACGATCGACCGGAGATTCTTGCTCACGTTGGCTTTCTAGTGGCTTTCGGACTCTTTTGAGCCTTTTCGGGCATCGTTTCCTTTTAACACGCCGGGGCGGCGAGCCGGTTTCTCCGCATCACGAGCTACGGGTTATGCCCGCGACGACACCCGATTGTATCTCCAAACGGAGGCCGGGTTTCATCCAAAAGCTTCCGCTGCGGCCCGCCTCGAGGGCGCGGACCGCAGCCTCGACGTGCGTGAAGGCGACGTCGCGCAGCTCCTCCTGCTCGGCCAAGCAGGCGCGCACCCGGCGGCGGAGTTCCGCTTTACGGGTCGATCGCGCTTCTTCGCCCGTGAGCGTCGCCGCCCGGGCGACCGCCTCGTCCAATCCGGGAAACAGCGGACGCAGCGCCGCAAGCGCGCCGCGCACGGCGTTGCGGCGCAACTCGAAATCGGCGTTCGTCGCGTCGACCGCGTACGGCAGCGCGTGCGCGTGGCACGCATCGCGCAGCGTATCGGCCGCGATGTGCAAGAGCGGCCGCGCGAGCGAAACGCCTTCGCCGAGCGCACGCCGCGCCGGCATTCCGAAGAGGCCGTCCGGACCGCTGCCGCGGAACAACGCGAGCAGCACCGTTTCGGTTTGGTCTTCGGCATGGTGCGCGGTGGCGACGACGCCGCAGTCTTCGCGTCGCGCAAGGTCGGAGAGCGCGGCGTACCGCGCGTCGCGCAGCGACGACTCGTCGGACGCTTCCGCCGTCAGCCGGACGATATCGACGGCGAGTCCGCAGGCCGCACCGAGGGACGCAACGACGCATTCGTCTTGCAACGCCGACGCGCGCACGCCGTGATTCACGTACGCAAGGCGCAACCGCAAGCGCAACGAATGGGCCTGCACGTTCAGCGCCGCTGCCAGCGCAACCGAATCGGGACCCCCGCTGCACGCGACGAGCAGGCTTTCGCCGGGAACGATCGCTCCGCTGTTGCGAATCGCGCGTTCGACCGCGCGCTCGGCGTGCGTCCCTCTCACGCCTCTACGCCGTCACCGTCGAACCTGTCGTGCGATCTCGCGCTGCACGTCGCGCTTGGCGACGTCGGCGCGTTTGTCCCAAAGCTTCTTGCCCCGCGCCAAACCGAGCTGCACCTTCGCCATCCCACGCGTAAAATACAGACGCAGCGGCACGATCGTCAATCCCTTCTCGCCGACGCGGCCCTGCAGGCGCTCGATCTGCTCCCGGTGCAGTAGCAGTTTGCGCGGCCGGTTGGTATCCACGTTCGAAAAACTTCCCTGCTTGTAATTCGGCACGTGCATGCCGAGCAGCCAGGCTTCGCCCTCTCGAAAGCGCGCGTAGGATTCATTCAGGCTCACGCCGCCGGCGCGAATCGACTTCACTTCGGTTCCGGTCAACACCAAGCCGGCCTCAAGCGATTCGAGAATCTCGTATTCGTGTCGCGCGCGCCGATTGTCGATCGCGGGCGATGCGTTGCGTTTCTCGCGCTGCGTTTTCGCCGTTCGCTCTTGTTTGGATTTCACGGCTGCCGGACGCCGGGGTTGCGGCGATCGGCCGCAGCTTCGAGCGGACCTCGGGAAACGACGTGGCCCTCGCACTGCACGAGCACGTTGCCGTTTGCGTCGCAAACCGCGGCCTCGACCCCGAGCACGTTACGCCGCTGCCACGTGACGTAGCCGCGCACTTCCAGCGGCGTTTCGAGTGGAACTGGTTTACGAAAGCGCACGTTCGCACTCGCGGTGACGCCGCGATGACCGGCATAGCCCGCCGCGTGCGCCATCGCCTCGTCGAGCAGCGCCATAACGATGCCGCCGTGCGCGATGCCGCGCCAACCCTGATACTGCGCAGCCAAGGTAACGTTCGCGCGCACGCCGTCGCCGGCAACCGGATCGAAGTGCACGTGCATTCCGGCCGGATTCTCGGGGCCGCACGCAAAGCAGTTGCCGTCGTCGAATGGAACGTCGCTCATCGTCCGGCGCTCAAGCGGTCTGCCAAATACTCGGGAAGCCCGGCGTCGCGAATCTTTGCTTGCACTGCGGCGATTGGATATTCGTATCGCACCCACCGCACGTGCGCGCGCTCGGGTTCGAAAAAGACGAGCGACGCCTCGGGATTGAGGTCGCGCGGCTGTCCGACGCTGCCGACGTCCACGATGTAGCGTTTACCGGCTTCGAGTGTGAGCTCGCCGCCGGATTGCATGTGCTTGTGACCGACCGTCCCGTCCGGCTCGCGCACCCAATATTGCGCGATGTGCGTGTGACCGACGAAGATCAGCGGCGCGTCCGTGCGCTGGAAGGCGCGCGCCGCGGCTCGCTTGTCGAGAATGTATTCGAAATAGTTGACCGGTGCGCCGTGGACCATCAGGAATTCGGGAAGGCGCAACTCGTACGATAGCGAGTTGAGCCAGATGCGGCTCTCCTCGTCGAGGACCCGCTGCGTCCACTCGATTGCCGTACGCGCCGCCTCGTTAAAATACTCGGTCCCGTAGTTTTCGAGCGCCGCCAGATCGTGATTGCCGAGCACGGCGTGCTTG
>DASXGO010000443.1:0-2112 GCA_036489055.1 Candidatus Cybelea sp.
TATCGGGTTGCCAGCGTTCCTCGTCGCGCGCCTGCGCGACGGCGCCCATCACCCGTTCGATATCGCGTTCTCCGCCAAGGTCGCTCAGGCAGCGCCCGCAGGTAGCGAGATGTGCGCGATACGCATCGCGTTCGCCGTCGCTCGCCTCGTTCACGGCAATCGTTCCCGCCAGCCGTTCGGCGCCGGTGCAATCCACTCGAGCGTTCAACTCTCCATGCCCTCCTTCATTACCGCGCGCAAAACCCGCATCGCACGGCAGACCCGCTGGCGCACCGCATCCGGTGTCGTTCCCAGAATCGCCGCCGCCTCGGCCGACGAGTAGCCGGCGTAGCTCGTCAGCAGCAACGCGGCGGATTGCTCGGGTGCAAGCCGCGCGAGCGCGGATTGCAGATCGATCGACGCGGCACTGCGCTCGTCGACACCCCACGTCCGCAGCGATGCGGACGGCCGATCGACCTCCCGATCGAGCGGCAGTATCCGCAAGATGCGCCGGCGCCGGAGGAATGAGATCCCCGCGTTCGTCGCCGCTCGATAGAGCCAGCCTGCATTGAGCTCGCGTGAGGCGTCCGCTGAAAGCATGCGATAGGCCGAGAGAAAAACTTCTTGGGTTAAATCGAGCGCCGCCTCGGCATCGCCAACCATGCGGCGCAGGTACCGTGCGAGCTTGGTCTGATACTCGAGCACGAGCGCTTCCGTCCGCGCCTGTGCGCGGGCGGTTGCCTCGGCCTCATGGCAAGCCTCCACGATTTTATTCAACGTTCCGGGCCCCGCGAGTGTGACGCAACGACGTTATCCGCCGATTTCGGAGAAGGCGCGCATCGCCGAGGAAGCTTCGCCCAGACGCAAATGGTGGCGCTCGGGTTTGATCAGCATCGCCGACCGGAAGACGTCAGCAAGCTCCTCCCTCGTTGCGCCGCTGCGCAGCGGCGACCGCAGGTCGAGGGCGTGATCGCCGAAGAGGCAGAGCCGCAGACGGCCGTCGGCCGTCAATCGCACGCGGTTGCAGCGGTTGCAGTAGTCGTGTGAGAGCGGCGTGATGACCCCGATCGCGCCTTGCGCCCCGGCGAACGCGAAGTAGCGCGCGGGGCCGTTGCCGGCCGGACCGTCCACCGGATGCAACTCGCCGGTCGCAGCAATACGCTCCAGCATCTCGCTAGCTGCAACGTAGGCGTCGCGCTGCATGCCGAGATTCTCATGGACCGGCATGAGCTCGATGAACCGCACGAAGATGGGTCTCGTCCGAGTCAGCTCCGCAAACGCCGTCAGCTCGTCGTCGTTCTTCTCACGCATGACCACGCAGTTGATCTTCACCGGTGTCAGTCCCGCGGATATCGCCGCATCGATCGCGCGCAGCACCGCGTCGAGTCCGGGGCGGCGCGCAATGGCCTCGAAGCGATCTTCGCGCAGCGTGTCGAGCGAAAGATTGATGCGCCGCAGACCCGCCGCGACAAGCTCCGGCAACTGTTCTTCCAAGAGCAATCCGTTGGTAGAGAGCGCGATATCCTCGATGCCGGGAATCGCGGCAATCGCAGCTACGAGGCGGCTGAGGTCGCGCCGCACGAGCGGCTCGCCGCCGGTCAGGCGAATCGTTCGCACGCCGGCGGTCGCCGCGGCCGCAACGACCTCCGCGATCTCCTCGTAGCTCAGAATCTCGTCCCGGCGCAGCCACGGCAAGCCTCCCTCGGGCATGCAGTAAATGCAGCGTAAATTGCACTTATCGGTAACCGAAACACGGAGATAGGTGATCGGGCGGTTGAAACCGTCGATGAGCGAGATCGCGTTCATTGGTCCTCGAAGAGCGAATCCGACAGGGACGGGTTGATCTTGTAATGCTCGAGCGTCGACGTAATGTCGCCGGCATATCCGGGTTCCTGCACGTGCCCCGTTTGGGAAACGACGAGCATACGTCCGTCGACGGTCGCGTAGTGATTGGTCATTTCAGCGTAGCCGCCATTCGCATAGTTCCAACGCAATGAGGTGACGGTAGCGCTTTTGTCGTCGGCCTGCGCGTCCATCGAGTCGACGTTGCCCTTCTTGCGTGGTACGAGTTTGAATCGCGCGGTCTTGCCGTCGTCGGAGAGCAACGTTACGGTATTGAGCTGCTGCCACTGC
>DASXGO010000459.1:0-8219 GCA_036489055.1 Candidatus Cybelea sp.
AGCGGGTCGTTGGTCTACCTCGGCGACATCGCGCGGTTCGTTTCGACGCCGACTTCCCCGCTGATCACGCGCACGGACCGTAACAACGTCATTCACGTCAACGCGAACTACGGAGGATCCTCGCTTTCGGCGGTCGAGAACGGTTTCTTCAAGCGCTTACCATCGCTGCACTTGCCCCCGAATATCGTCGTCCGTCCTGCGCCGCTAGGTCAACAGGATTTCATGCATCAGACGCTGCTCGGGATGGGTCTCTCGATGATCGTCTCGGTCATCCTGGTCTATTTGCTGATGGTGGCGCTGTACAATAGCTACGTCTCGCCGTTCATCATCATCTTCTCGGTGCCGGTTGCGGCAATCGGTGCGGTGGGGGCGCTTTTCCTCACGCACCGGACGCTGAATCTGTTCTCGCTGATCGGGACGATTCTGTTGATCGGCATCGCGACGAAGAACGGCATTCTGCTCGTCGACTACGCCAATACGCTGCGTCAGCGCGGCCTTGACAAACTCTCGGCGATCAAAGAGAGCGCCCACACGCGGTTTCGTCCGATCATCATGACGAGCTTTTCGGTCGTGGCGGGCAACGTGCCGCTTGCGCTCTCGCTCGATCCCGGCGCGTCGTCGCGCTCGAGCCTCGGCATCGTCGTTATCGGCGGCGTGCTGAGCTCGCTGGTCCTGACGCTCCTGCTCATTCCAAACGTCTATATGTGGGTTGCTCCCAAGGACCACCAATCGCCCAATGGCAAGGCGCATCCCGAGGCGGAGCAGCTCTCGCTTACGGCGACGGTACCGCAGAAGCTGCCGGCGTAGGCGACCCCGCCAGTCGCGGGTCCGGGGGTTCGGAAGAGAAAGTAATGTCGCTGAACGTTACGTCGGCGACGATCTTATACGTCAGAAACGCTACGTGCATCGTTTGGCTAAAGAGGCCGTGGACGATCACCCAATGCCCCTGGATGACGGCGTAATCGAGCGTAAACATCTCGTCGCTCGAACCGGCAACGCGCATCTGGATGCGCGAGGGCAGCTTTGATGACCCATCCTCGACGACTTCCGACGGATATAAACCCTGCTGTACGCGCGGCGTCGGATCGATGAGCAGGTGGAGCGCCGCGGTGGTCGAGTCGTTCGCGTAACGCGCCGCCCAGTAGCTATTGTACGGCACGACGGCGCTCACGCCTGGATCGGCGGCGGGGATCTTCAAAAAGAAGGGGGTGCCGCGATCGAGCGTGATGTCGACGCGCTTGAGATTTGCGAAGTAGCTGAACTTAAAGTTCGAGAACGGGTTGAAATAGGCGACGATCGGAAAGGCTTGACCGACTCGCTGCTGACCGTTGGGAAGGTCTTTCATCACCGCAAGGTTATCGGCGACGCGCACGGCGATCGAGCGGTCGATGTCCTGTGCACGCCCAAGCGTCGGCGCGCTGACGTGCGTGTGTTCGGTGTACGTCATGTATGTCGGCGGATTGGTCTGATAAAAGTCGCTCGTGCGATTGATCAGCAGGGCCAGGGCGAGATCGGGAGTCATCATACGGCCGTTTTTGCTTCTCCGGCGGGAACGAAAGTACCGGTCCTTAAAGTCGGCTTGCAATGGCGATCGAGGTAAACGAACCGCTGGCCGCGCGGATTATCGAGCTGCGGCGAACGATTCACCGGCACCCCGAACTCGGCTTTGAGGAGCACGAGACGGCGGCACTGGTCGAGCGTGAGCTCGATTCCCTCGGCATCCCACATCGCCGCGTAGCAAAGACCGGCGTCGTCGCGCACATCGTAGGCGCCGGGCCCGGCAGAGTCGCCGCGTTACGCGGCGACATGGACGCACTGCCGATCGGCGAGCGCAGCGGTGTACCGTTTGCGTCGGAACTTGACGGGAAGATGCACGCGTGCGGACACGACGCGCACACGGCAATGCTGCTCGGCGCCGCGCACGTTCTGTCGAGGATGAGGGAGGATTTGCGCGGCGAGGTCGTTTTAATCTTTCAACCTGCCGAAGAAGGGCCGGGCGGGGCGTTGCCGATGATCGAGGAAGGTGCGCTCGACGATCCGGTCGTCGACGCGATTGCAATGCTGCACGTCGATACGCGCCTCGACGTCGGCACGGTCGGCATTTCACCCGGTGGAGTGAGCGCTTCGGCCGACGAGTTCTACGTCGACGTTCACGGAAGCGGCGGGCACGGCGGCTATCCGCATACGGCGGTCGACGCGATTCCCGCCTCGGCGGCGATCGTTTTGGCGTTGCAGAACGTCGTCGCGCGCGAGACCGATCCGCTTGCGAGCGCCGTTCTGACCGTCGGCACGATCGAAGGCGGCTACCGGAACAACGTGATCGCCGATACGGTGCGCTTGAGCGGCACGCTTCGCGCGCACGATGGCGCGGTGCGCGACGAGCTCGAATCGCGGCTTCGCCGAATCGTCGGCGGTGTTGCGGCGGCATATAACGTGGAGACCGACGTCCGTGTGATTCGCGGTTATCCGCCCGTCCGAAACGACGACGCGCTGGCGCGGCGCTTCGCACAATACGTCCGCGAGCGCAGCTCGTTGCGCGTGGAAGAGCCGCCTGCAACGATGGGAGCAGAGGATTTTGCCTACTTTTCGGAGCGCGTCCCCGGATTGCTCGTGCGGCTCGGCGTGCGCAGCGACGCTGCCGGCTCGAATCACCCCGGACATAGCCCAGAGTTTCGCATCGACGAAGCCGCGTTGCCGTTAGGAATCACGACGCTCGTGCTCTTCGCAACTGCTATCTCCAGTTGTGAAATCAGTTTATAAGCATCCACAATCGTTGTGGATAGGTTTTTGAGAGGATTGCATTCCGCGTAACGAAGAATAAGACGGCGTTATGCTCGTTAGCGATGCCGCCATGCTGCGTGGTTTGCAATCACATAATGCGAGTCTGGATCTCGAATGCGCACCGGAGGAAGCGTTTGCGCTTCTATGTGCGGTTGAGAAGTGGCCCGTGTGGCTATCGTTTCTGCGCAGTGCGCGGCGCGCGAGCAGCGACGAAGACTTGACGCTAGGCAGCGAGGTCGTAATTCGTTCGTCGCTTCCGGGCGACGAAGAAGAACTCTACGAGATCGACGGGCTCATTTCAAATTACCGGCTTTCGCTGGTCGGCGCGTATTCGATTCGGCGGCGCCTGGAGTTCCGCGTCGAGCGGCGGTCGACGTACTCGAAGCTCCACGTGCGGCTAACCTATCCCGCCTATCACGGCCGGTTCGGAACGCTGCTCGATCGCTGGCAGCGGCGCCGCCGCGTGGCGACTGCGCTGGACGATTCGCTCGTCCACTTTAAGGGGCTCGTCGAATTCAAACGCGACGAGCCCGTCTTGGCAGACTTTTGAGCCTGTTCCGTGTCATCCTGAGGAGCGCCGCGCAGCGGCGCGTCTCGAAGGATTAGCAGTCATTGACCACGAGTGCTAAGGCGGCTATACTCTGAGCATGCCTCTCTATGACTATGCCTGCACGAAATGCGGGCGCACGCACGAAGTCCGGCACGGCTTTGACGAGAGCTACGAGCAGCCGTGCGAGGCCTGCGGCGGGCCGTTGCGGCGGGTATTCAACCCGGCACCCGTGCTCTTCAAGGGATCGGGGTTTTACGTAACCGACTCGCGCGGTTCCACGGGCAAGGCCGAAACCCGCAAGGAAGAGGCGGCCGCCTCGAAAGCGGAGAGTTCGAACAGCGGAGCGGCCAAAAGCACTGCAAAGAGCGCCGAGCCGGGGAAGAACGCCGAATCGGCCGCCTAGGGCCGCTGCAAGGCCTCTAAGGCCGTCAGGAAGCTCGGAAAGCTAACCTCTATGCTCTCGCTGCCGTCGGCGCTGAGCGGTCCGGCCGCACACGCCAGGACGGCTGCGGCCATTGCAATGCGGTGATCGTGCTTGGTCCGTACGGTGGGTTGGCGCAGCGCGACGTCGCCGCCCGTAACGCGCAGCACGCCGCGATCGTAGGAGCTTTCAACCCCAACCGCTCCGAGTAACCGCTCGATCGCATCGATTCGGTCGGATTCCTTCGAACGCAGATCGGATACGCCCGCGATCGTCGTCGTGCCGGCTGCAAAGGCGGCTGCGATCGCGATGAGCGTGATTTCGTCGATTGCGCGCAACGCGCTCCCCGCGTCGACGTCGGCGGCAACGAGGGGACGAGATTCCACAGCGATGTCCGCGAGGGGTTCGCCGCACGCCGTGCGTTCGTTCTCAAGCGCGATCGCGGCGCCCATGCGACGCAGGATGTCGATCAGTCCGGTTCGGGTCGGGTTTACGCCCACGTTGGGAATGCGAATGGAACTGCCGGGCGTAATTGCAGCCGCCGTGACGAAGAATGCCGCAGCGGAGACATCCCCCGCAACGCTGACTGATCCGCCGGCCACGCGGCTTGGATTGAGCCGGACGCCGTGCCGGTCCCAGTCAATTTCGGCGCCGAGGTACGCCAGGAGGCGTTCCGTGTGGTCGCGAGAGCCACGGTCGCCGTCGAGTGCGACGCCGACACCGGCGAATAGCGCGGCAAAAAGCAGCGCCGATTTGACCTGCGCCGAGGGGGCGAGCAGGATGAAGTGCCGCGTCTGGATTTCCGGCGTCCCGCTCAACCGGAGCGGGAGGCGCCCGTCCGTGGTGTCGATTTTGGCACCAAAGGCGCGCAGTTGTGCGGCGACGGGTTCCATCGGTCGCCGTCGCAGGGACGAATCGCCGTCGAAGCCCGCAGTGACGTTTGCACCGGCGCACGCACCCAGCAGCATGCGAGCAGTCGAGCCGGAGTTCATGCAGTCAAGCGCGGTTGCCGGGGAGAGCAACCGGCCGCTGCAGACCAGCGCGTCGTTACCGTCGGTCCGCACGTGTACGCCGAGTGCGATCAGTGCCTCGAACGTCGCGCGAACGTCACGCCCGGCATTCAGATTGGCGATGCGCAACGGCGCTGTGCCGGCGGCGCCCGCAATCAATGCCCGGTGCGAGATCGACTTGTCGCCCGGAACGGCAACGCTGCCGCGCAGCGGCCCAGGGCGGAAATTTACGAGCTCGGCGGCCATTTTGCGTTGATTTCAGACAAGGAGTCCATCATCTTTTCGTAGCAAGCAGCGCAAAGCTATTTCGTAGAGCAGCGGCTGCTTTTCCATACGAAAGGAACCAATGAACAAACTAGATTTGGTGCGCTCGGCCGTTGACCGTTTGGAGCTGTCACGCAAGGATGCCGTCGCACTCATCGACGGCATGTTTGAAGATATTCAGGCCGCGGTCATCTCCGGTGAACCGGTCAAGATCCCGGGATTCGGCCAGTTCAAAGTGCGCGATCGCGCTGCCCGCATGGCGCGCAATCCCGCAACCGGCGAACAGGTAAAAGTTCCCGCCAAACGCGTCTTTAAATTTCTCCCGGCAAAGGCGCTCAAAGAAGCGGTGATGTCGAAACGCGGATCGCGGGCGGGCGGTGCTCGGAAGAAGTCCGGGCCGAAAGCTAAAGCTTCCACACGGAAAGCTCCGGCTGCGGGTCGCAAGACCAGCGGCCGCAAGAGACGCTGATATAGCGTTTCAAACACGCACCGGGCCGAAAGCTCGGAATCACGTCCCCCGCACTTAGGAGATATGATGCGACGTTTACCCTTTGCACTTATGGCCATTGCGACGGCGTTACTCGTCGCTGCCTGCAGCGGCGGCGGCACGACGCCGAGCACCGGAACGTCGACGTACGACGGCCGGCTTGCCAACTCCGGAGTCTCGCACCCCAAGTTCCTACGCTTATTCCGTACGCCCCCGCATCCGCCGCCGAGACGCCATAAGATCACCGGCGCCGACATCGCGCGGGCGCGTGCCGCGGGCTGGCAGCCTCTCAGTTCGGTTCCGGCGTTTCCGAACGGTCCTCAAACGGAGCTGTTGCTGACGGACGGAACGGTGGCAGTTTTCGATGGATGCTCGTCCACCATGTACCGGCTGGCACCCGATAACACGGGAAGCTACGTGAACGGCACGTGGAGCTCGATGCCGTCGCTGCCGAACGGATACGCTCCGCTCTACTTCGCGTCGGTAATCCTGCCGGACGGCAAAATGATCGTCAATGGCGGCGAGTATCAAGCCTGTCAGGGGGCGGAGACCGCGGCCGGCGCTATATTCGATCCCGTCGCCAACAAGTGGACCTCGGTAACCGGACCGAGCGGATGGAGCGAAATCGGTGACGCATCGGGCCTCGTATTGAGCAACGGAACGTACATGCTCGGCAACTGTTGCTACAACACGCAAGCACTCTACAATGAGGCCTCGGGCTCGTGGACGCAGATCGGTAACGGCAAGGCCGACACCAACAGCGAAGAGGGCTGGACGCTTCTGCCGAGCGGCAACGTCGTTTCGGCCGAAGTCTTCAGCGAGCCGGGCGCGCAGTATTACGACCCGGTCGCCAACGATTGGGTATCTGCGGGCACACTGCCAAACAACCTCACCAACTGCTTTGAGATGGGGCCGCAAGTCCTGACGGGCGACGGCACCGTCTTTATCGCCGGCGCCGATCAATACACTGCGACCTATAACCCCGGCAGCAACAGCTGGAAGTCTGGTCCGAACTTCCCGGTCGTCAACGGCCAGCAAGTCGACATTGCCGACGGTCCTGCGACGCTATTGACCAACGGCAAAGTCATGATGGCGGCAAGTCCAGGCTGCTACAACACGCCGACGACTTTCCTGATGTACAAGAAGGGCAAGTTGAAGACGATAGCTGGGCCGCCGAACGAGGCTAATGATTCCTCGTACAATATCCGGCTGTTGATGTTGCCGACGGGCCAAGTGCTCGAAAACGACGGCTCCAGCGACATGGAAGTCTACACGTCGAAGGGACACGCGATGCCTAAGGCGCGGCCGCGGATCACCTACGTGCCGTCAACGCTATCGCGCGGGAGCACGTATACCGCGCAGGGCGTGCTCTTCAACGGCGTTTCGCAGACGAACTTCTACGGCGACGACGTTTCGCAGTCGACGAACTTCCCGATCGTACGGATCACGAACACCGGTACCGGGCACGTCTTCTACGCGAAAACCCACGGCTTTAGCTACATGGGCGTCGCGTCGACTAGTTCGGTCTCTACGCAGTTCGACGTCCCGTCGGGTGCGGATACCGGTGCCAGTACGTTGGTCGTTGTGGCCAACGGCACCGCTTCGAAGCCCGTCAACGTTACCGTTCAATAAGGGAAACCAACGAGGCGGCGGCGATCGGTATGTACCGGTCGCCGCCGCTCATCACTATGGCTAATCGTCACGCATTTTGCCTCGCCGCCGCGCTCCTGGCGCTGGCGGGTTGTTCCAGCGCCGCGCCTTCCGCAGTTCCGTTTCCGGCCGCCGGCACGCAAATCAACGATACCGGAGCTCCGCGAAAAAAAGTCTTCGAAACGCTGAAAGCCGGCCGGGTCGTCGTTAAGGTGCAGTCGTGCGTCTCCGGTACCGGAGTGGCGACGTTCGCGACAAACGGAAAAGCGACCGGCCACGTTCGCGGAAAGTTTAGCGTTAGCGGAACGTGGAATTTCTTCAACGCCGGCGGACAGTCGTACTGGACATTTTCCGAGAGCTTTACAATCAAAGGCAAGCACCCTAAGGTCGGCACGGTCACCGGCAGCGGCACCGACGCGATTGCCACGTGCAAAACGTTTGGTCCGGTCAACGGCGTCAAGGACTTGACGTATGAACTAGGGACAAAGTCGGGCGCGGCGACGACGAGTCTGATCAAGAACGGAGCGGCGTTCCTGCAGCGACTGCACTAGCACCCCCGCGGCGAGCCGGCAGGCTTCAGAGATTCTTCATGTCGTCGGCAATGGCTAAAGAGTCATGTTTCCAGCAGCCGCGGCCCACCCGCGTCGAGCCGCCACCCGCGTTCCGGCTCTCGGCCTGATTCCGCTTGTTCTGGTGCTCGTCGCCCCGATCGTCGCGTTCCTCTTGTTCTCCATCGACAGCATGCGTAATGGGTTGGCGGGGACGAATCGCGGCTTGGATCAAACCAACGCACAGCTCCACACGACCAACTCACAGCTCAGAACGACGGTCAACCAGCTGCGGTTTACCAACCAGCAGCTGACCACCACAAATGCCCAGCTGCGAACCACGTACGCTCAGCTGCAGCTGACAAACGCGCAGCTCCTGCGGACGAACGTTCGGCTCGATGGAACGAACCTTAAGCTCGACGAAACGAACAAGAAGCTGCTTTCGATGTCAGGTGAGCTCGGATCGATGCGGCACGATCTTTCGGAAATGGCACGGAAGATCATGCAC
>DASXGO010000490.1:0-4003 GCA_036489055.1 Candidatus Cybelea sp.
AAGCATCGGTTGTGAGTGCGTACGGCGGCCCGGAAGTGATGCAATATCAAGACATGCCCGATCCGGAGCTCGGCGTGGGCGATGTCCTCGTCAAGGTGGCCGGCGTCGGCATCAACCCGGAAGATATGTTCGAGCGCAACGGCGACTTAAAGGACCGGTGGCAGCTGCAATTTCCGGCGATCATCGGTCTGGACGTGTCGGGAACAGTGGTCGCGACGGGCGGCGGCGTCACCGACCTCAAGGTCGGCGACCGTGTCTGCGGCTGGTCGTACCACACGTACGCTGAACTAGTCGTCGACAAAGCGACCCTTTTCGCGAAGGTGCCGGAGACAATGGACCTAGTCGACGCGGCCGCGATTCCGCTCGTTGGCGTAACGGGCAGCCAAATGGTCTCCGTCGCAAGCGGGTTGCAGCCCGGCCAGACGGTGCTAGTCTCGGGCGCGGCGGGCGCCGTCGGACGCTGTGCCGTCTACATGGCGAAGGTATCGGGCGCGCACGTAGTCGCGGGCGTGCAGCGTTTTCAGCTCGACCAAGCGGACAGCATCGGCGCGGACGAAACGATCGCCCTCGACGACGCGGCCGCCTTCGCGGCGCTCCCGCAAGTCGACATCTTAGCGAACACGCTTCGCGGGAAAGCGGCGACGGATCTACTCGCGAAGGTCACAGACGGCGGGACGTTTGTATCGGTGACGGGAGAGCCCGACGGCAGCGAGGGTTACCCTAACGTGCGCGTCGTCGCGTTCCGCTCGCAGCAAGACCAAGAGGGCATCGCATTCATCGCTGATGCCGTCGACGCTGGCAAGCTGACGATCCCGATCGGCCGCCGCGAGGACCTCAAAAACGCTGGCGCCGCGCAGGCTGCATGCTCGAAGGGCGGTATCGGTAAGGTGCTACTCATCCCGTGAGTAAGCCCTTGTTTTTTTCGGTGTAAGTGCCTTTATCTGAAACGGAGCCGTTAATGGACGAAGTTCAAATCGAACAAAAGAGCTATGAGATGCCGCCGCGGGAGGGATTCACCGTCACACATTTCATCACCGTCGCCGACATCGACCGATCCGCCGATTTTTATGAAAAGGTCTTCGACGGTCGCATTTTGAGCAGAGGCGACAGCAAGGGTGCGTCCGGGCACATTCACATCGCGAATACTTGGCTGATTGTCAACGTTGGGGGCGGCCCCACCCCGGATAAGCCGTCGGTAACGCTCAGCGTCCCCGCCGACCCGGATAAGGTCAGCAGCTTCATGAATATCCGCGTAGCAGATATTCAAGCGTGCTACAAGCTATGGAAGAGTCGAGGAGCCGAGTTCCTCACGGAACCGATTGCTAAGTACGGCGAGATTCGCTGTTACATCCGCGATCCTGACGGTTACATTATCGAGGTTGGACAGAGCACCGATCTCACGTACGGTTAAGGCTCGACGCGGTCGGCTATCGGCGTGATCGATGAAAAGGTTGCGATAATTACCGGTGCTTCGCACGGTATCGGCGCGGGCCTAGTAGCCGCGTACCGCGATGCAGGCTTCAAGGTAATCGCCAACGCACTCTCGATCGAGCCTGGCACAGACCCGAATGTGCTGAGCGTTGCCGGCGATATTAGTAACCCCGAGACCGCCGACCTCATTATGAGCGTCGGCATTGACCGGTTCGGACGGCTCGATACACTGGTCAATAATGCAGGAGCCTACATTTCGAAACCGTTCACAGAGTACACGCTAGCGGACTATGACTTGATGATCTCGACAAACCTCGGCGGCTTCTTCCACATTACGCAGCGTGCGCTGCGTGTGATGCAGGCCCAAGGTTGGGGTCATATCGTCAATATCACGGCCACGGTAGCCGAACAACCCGTCAAAGGTGTTCCGGCGGCAGCATCGTTAGCTAAAGGCGGCTTGAACTCAGTGACAAAGGCGCTCGCGATCGAATATGCGTCGCGTAGCATTCGGGTGAATGCGGTCTCACCTATAATCGTCAGGACGCATCCGGAGGCAACGTACGCCGGACTCGAAGCGCAGATCCCGCTCGGGCGAATCGGAGAGATCCGAGATGTTGTTTCGGCCGTGATGTATCTGGAAAACGCTCCGTACGTAACCGGCGAAATTTCCCACGTTGATGGCGGTCAAAGCGCGGGCCACTGGTAAGCCAGGACGTCGCCCGTGCTAGGGCGTTACCCAATACACGGTTCCATAGCTTGATGCACTGCCGCCCATCGTCGTGGTGCCGTACAGCTTTCCGTGCAACGGAACTGGGCCGCCGTAGGGGTATTCACCGCCGCTGTTGCCCGCGAAGCTATAGACAACACTTTCTTTGCCCTTCGTCGTGATCGCGAAGACGGTTCCGTAGCCCGTACCGCCGACGCTCGTCGTTCCATACAGCGTGCCATTCACGTTGGTGAGTCCGCCATAGGTTGGGTTCGCACCGTCGGGATTGCCGCCGAAATCGTGGAGGACGGTTTCTTTGCCCGCAGTCGTGATCGAGAAGACGGTGCCATAGTTACCGCCCGTGGTTGTGCCGTAGAGCTGACCGTTGACGGCAGTTAAGGGACCGGTCGGGCTCGCGCCATCCTTCTTCGCCGTGCCGCCGAAAGCGTGGATTATCTTTAGGCTCCCCGTCGGTGAGATCTTGAAGACGGTTCCGGAATCCGGCGTGCCGCCGAATTTCGTCGTTCCATATAACGAACCGCCAACTGCCGTCAGCGCCGCCAATGGGAATTGACCATCCTTTCCGCCGACAAACGAATGCAGCACTTTTTCGCTGCCGGATGTCGTAAAGCCGGAAAACCGTGCCATAGTCGTCTTTCCCGCCGAGCTCCGTGGTGCCGTATAGCACTCCATTGAGCACCGTCAAGCCTCCCGTTGGTTCGTCGCCGTCCGGCAACAGGCCAAAGGAATATACGATTTTTTCTTGACCCGAGGTCGTGATCTTGAATACGCTGCCCAAGCCGTTCGCACCGCCGAGGTGCGTTACGCCGTATAGCTCGCCCTTCAGCAAAATCAGCGCCCCGTCTCCGGGCGTCAGGCCGTCCCCCTGCCCGCCAAAAAAGTGCAGAACTTTTTCTGCGCCCGAAGGCGTTACTTTAAAGACCGTTCCTGCGGACGCGTTACCGCCGAGCGGTGTCGTGCCATACAAGGTTCCTTTCACCGCGATGAGGGCTCCCGCCGGATCTGCACCGTCTTGACCGTCGAAGCTGAAGATCGTCTTAAAGCCGCTGCTCAATGGCGAGGCTGTCGTCGGTAATATCGCTTGCGCCGGCAGCGGCGAAGGCGAGATGCCACGAGCACAGCCCGCAAAACAGAGAATGCAAACAAAAAGACTGACCAGACGCATAGTCTGTACCTCCGGACGGCGTTGTGGCACCTGAAGTACGTTGCACAAAAAAAATAACCCTCGTAATTCCGGCGTACAGACTGATAGACCCCAGGCCCATATGTTATGGGTAGAACGTTGGATAATATGCCGTCCTTACTACTGCGGGCCGAGGTCGTTGCCGCGGCGGGTGCGGCCCTCACTTTGGAGCGCCAAGGCCGTCGCGGCCGGAGAAGCCGGAGGCATCCGCGACCAAGGAGCGCTATTCAAGCTGATGTGACGAAGAGCGAAACCATCGTAACCGCCCGCGCCCGCGCCATCGTCTTTGCCGCAGCTTTGGCTTCTGCGCTAGTCGGAACTTCACGTGAGAGCCGCGCTCAGCTGCCGTTACCCGTCCCCATCGCGTCGGCGGCGCCGGCGCACGGGGTCGCGATCAAGCGGGTTGGCGAGTTCGACACTGCATACGTGCGCTTTAATGGCCAGCGACTCTTCGAAATCGCGGCTTTGCCGGCGACGGCCACCAACGTCATCCCCCCAATCGCATCACGCGTAGACGTTGTCGAGGACAACCTGCGTCGCATCGTTCTGCCGCCGAAAAGGATCTACGAGGTTCCCACCCCGCGGTTCGACGCGGCGACGTTCCGCATCGAGATTGGAAAGGAGAACGGCTTCCCGACGCTCTACGCGACCGACGCAAAGCG
>DASXGO010000504.1:0-3085 GCA_036489055.1 Candidatus Cybelea sp.
CGCAACGACGATCAGGCCATGCATGCCGGAGTGATAGTGGAACGCGCAGCCGAACAGGAATATGCCCGTTTTGGCGAGCGTCACGGTAACGGACTTGCCCGGCTTGATGATGCCGCTCGCGTAACCCATTTGAAGATCGGATCCGCCCTGTTTTTCTTTAGGCAGCTTCGGATTTTTCGGAAACAACGCAGGTGGACCCTTGATCTCTTTGACGACGTCAAACGTGTGCTCGATGCTATGCGACAGATTCAGAATCGTGATCTTCAAGTGCGGCTTGAATCCGAGCGCCTGCGCGTAACGTTGTTGCGTGTATCCACCGAGCGTTGTTTTCCAATGCGTCGACCGAATGCTGCCGACCCCTTCGCTCGGCAGCTCCTCGCCGATCGTATCTTTTGGTACCGTCGCCCAGACGGCCACGTCGGGATTGATTTGCGGAAGCGGGATGATAGCGACGCCCTGACCGGTGGCCGGTCCGCTTCCGCGGCCGCCGCAAGCGCCGATGGCAAGGCCGGCAAGCGCCAGCCCGACCGCTAAAAGTTTTCTGACCATGCCTCAAATCTAAACAGAAGGCGTAAAGAAAGTATGAACGCTAAGGACTGAGCCTAAGGCGGAGGGTGGTTTCGGCGCTGCGCAACGTGACCGGTTGGGTCGCCGTAATGCGCAGCGTGACCGTCTGCTGCCCTGGCATCGTCGTCAGGGAGATGTCCAGCCGGAAGTCGCCCCTCGACCCGGCGGTCGTCGTGCCGTCGAACTGCCCGGTCGAGGACGGCGACGCTCCGGCAGTAACGCGCACCGTGGCGTTGGGCGCGGTGTTCCCACTGAGCGTGAAGCTGCGGGGAACTGCCGCGTTGGGAGCCGGCTGGTCGATCGTCAGCCGGGGCGGCTCCGGTGCAGTTCGTATCACGCGGAAGGACCACGATCGATCGAATCCCGTGCCGTCGCGCCCGCGGCCGGCAACGCGTACCGTGTGCGAACCGAAATCCAGCGGCGCGGGCGGCCGGAACGAAAATCCCGTTGACGATGCGCCGCTCTGCATCGTGCGGTTTGCGCCGTCGATCCAGATTCGCAGGCTGTCCGTAACGACGTTGCGCGAAAACTCGGCCGACATCACTGCAAATCGGTCGGTAATCTCGCTGTCGGGGAGCGGGCGCTGGTTGCGCAGCCGAATCTCAGAAGCCGGCGGCGGCATCGGCGGGCGCGGCGGCGGCACCGGACGCGCCAGGTCGATCGCAACGACACGAGTCGCGTTATCGTAACCGACGTTGGCGCCAAGTGACTGGGCGATGAAGCGCAGCGGAACGTACGTCGTCGCGCCTACGATGAACGGCGCTACGTCGAGATTTTGGACTTGACCGTTGACCGTCGCTTGCGTCGAACCAATGCGCAAGGAGATCGTGGTGCCGGAGCTCGTCGCATTGATCGTGCCCGCCGAGTAAACGACGCTCGCCCCAAGACGCTCGAAGATCCCGCGCAACGGGACAAAAACGCGGCCGCTCCGTTCGACGGGTCCTGGGCTTAATGCGAGCGGCTCGCCGTTGACTGTAACGCTTACCTGCTGGGCCGTGATGGGAATCGCGATGCTCGCCACGATGAATGCGCAGAGAATCGCTGCCTTCTTCATGTGGTTCATTTCAACGTGACGTCATTGCCCCTTTCCATACGTCGACGCGAACAACGAATCTGGGCGGGAAAAAGCGGCCGGGCCTCAAAAGGGAGAGGGTCCCAGACTACTTTGCCTTGGAGGTTCGCGTCTTGCGCATCAGCTTTAGATCGGCACTCATTACTTTTGCCGCGATTGCGGCCGTCGGCATTGCCGGATGTTCCGGAGGCCGTTCCCTTCTGCCGGGTACCTCGCCGGCCGGCATGTCTCCCGAAGCGCTCGCCGCGATGCGCGCCAGTCATCGCGCCGGCACGGTCGTTAAGCTTGCCAATCAACCGCCTACTGGAATGCAGTTGGAATGGTTAATGACGGACGGCTCGATCCTCGCACAGAGCGGGTCGAACTGGAGCAACTTCTATCGCTACGTTCCCGATTCGAAGGGCGACTACTCGGACGGAACGTGGAGCCAAGTCGGCTCCCTTCAGTCGGGATACGGCCCGGATGCGGCTGCATCCGACGTGCTCGCCGACGGTCGATTCGCGATTATCGGCGGCGAATATAACTCGCCCGGCAACGGATACGATCTGCAGCTGACCAATCTTGCCGCGGTCTACGATCCGATCAAAATGAAGTTTAGCGTTTTGGGCCACCCCAAGGGCTTCAAGTACATCGGCGATTCGCCGTCGTCGGTGCTTCCGAACGGAAGACTCTTCTTAGGCCAAAAATTGACGGAGAAGGACGCGGCGCTCAACCCCAAGACTCTCAAGTGGAAGTCGATGCGCCATTCCGGAAAATCCGACTTCAACGCGGAGGAAGGCTTCACGCTGCTCGCCGACGGAACGATTCTGACGGCCGACGTGAAGAACGCGCCGAACTCCGAGATCTACAACCCGGCAACGCAGAAGTGGACGAGTGCGGGTTCGACGATCGTCGATCTTCACTCGCCGTCGCCGTACGGATGTCTATTGTACGGCCCGAGCCTCTGCTACTATCCGCCCGGTGAGATCGGCCCATCAATCCTGCGGCCCGACGGAACCGTCTTCTATACCGGCTCCTATACGAGCAACTACGGCGCGGGCCATACGGCGGTCTACGACACGAAGAGCGCGACCTGGACGAAAGGACCGGACTTTCCGAACGGCGATAACGCGGGCGATAGCTTCGCGGTGCTCGAGCCCAGCGGTAACGTGATCGTCTTCGGCGCGTTCACGGGAAATGCGTACGAGTGGAACGGCTCGACGCTGACCGAGCTGAATAGCGTTTCAGAAGACGGCCCGCCGCTCGTGCTCCCGACCGGACAGATCATGCTGCTCGGATATTCGTCGGTCGTCTTGTACAACCCGACCGGCTCGCCGAAGAGCAGCTGGGCGCCGACGATCAGCAACGCTCCGTCAGCGATCAGCGGCGGACAGACCTATAAGATCACCGGCACGCAATTCAACGGTCTGAGCCAAGCGGAGTCGTTCGGCGACGAGTTTCAGAACG
>DASXGO010000020.1:0-7144 GCA_036489055.1 Candidatus Cybelea sp.
CGGTCCGCGCAGCGGAGTAAGCTTGGCGCCGGCGGGAATCGGGGGAAGCGCGAGCTGCGCGACCGCGGGACGGCGCGCGTTCTCCGCCTGCTCCAGTACGTCCGATCGAAGGATGAGTCCATCGGGGCCCGAGCCGCGCACGCGCGTCAGATCGACGCCGAGCCGCTCCGCGATTCGGCGCGCTTGGGGATCGGCTATGCCCTCGCTTGTCGTCGGGCGCGCGGCCGGCGGAGCGCGCGGCGGCGCCTTTGGCGCGGGCGCGCCGTTGCCTGCTGCAGCGGGGGCAACTCTCCCATCGGTTTTTGACGAATCGATCTCGGCGAGCACCGATCCGACTGCGACCGTCTGACCCTCGCGCGCGAGAATGCGCGTGACGACGCCCGACGTCGTCGAAGGGACTTCAACGTCGACCTTGTCGGTGGTGACTTCGACGAGCGCGTCTCCCTCCGCTACGAAATCGCCGACGTTCTTACGCCATTCGACGATCGAGCCTTCGGTCACCGATTCTCCCATTTCGGGAAGCGTCACGCTGACGAGGGTCTGTTCCAAAACAGCCTCCATCTTATCTTTTCAAACGCCGAGTGCCTATGACTGCACGAGCTCGTTCACAAGCGAGCAAACAGCTGTTCGAGGAATGGAGCCGCACAACGCGCAAACCTCTACAGCACGATGGACGAACCGGTAACCGACCCAATGCACGCAGTTTCCGCGAAGCTCAATCGGCGGGTCTTCGTGGGAATCTCAGCCGGTGCGACGATTGCCGCCTCTGCTCGAGCAACGGCGCAAGAAGAACTCGGACGTCCGCACCCACCGCTCGTTCGGGAGAACGATCCCGCGATCGCGACCGAGCGCGTTCTCCTGCAACGCGGCGACGCAACCGTGCCTGCGTACGCGGCCTGGCCGGCCTCAGCGGGCCCGCGAGCGCCGTCGGTGGTCGTGATCATGCACCTTTGGGGCGTCGATTCGCAGATCCGCGATGTCGTGCGCCGCCTTGCGAAGGCCGGATTTGCAGCGATCGCCCCGGAGCTTTACGCACGCTTCAATGCGCCGAGCGGCGACGGCGTGACCGATTACACGATCTTTCGCCCCTACGCCATGCGATTAGAGCGCGAGGTTTGGCTCGGCGACGTGCGGGCTGCCGCGCAATGGCTTTCGGCTAAATTCCCCGGCACGAAGATCGGAATCACCGGATTCTGCATGGGCGGAAAGCTCGCGCTGACCGCGGCAATCGAAGAAGGCGAGCTCTTTTCGCTCGTCGCGCCGTTTTACGGCGATGTCGCCGGTCTCGACGCCAAGGGGCTGCACATTCCCCTGTGCGGAAGTTACGGCGGCCGCGATACTGGCATTCCTCCGGAGAAAGTTCGCGGCTTCACGACGGCGCTCACCGTGCCGAACGACGTCCGCATTTACGACGAAGCCGGACACGCGTTCTTCGACGACGAGCGGCCTTCATACGTTGCGTCGGCTGCGGCCGACGCCTGGACGCGTACCATCGCATGCTTCAACAAGTACCTCGCGGGGGGAGCGCAATGATCGTTGCTGAGGCGCTCGCGCTCTTTCTCTTCGGGGCCGCGCTCGGCGGCGCCGTCGCATGGTTCGCCGCGCGTTCGTTTCAGGAGAAAACGATCGAAGCGCTCTTGGAACGCGCGAAGAACGAGCTGCGGGATGCGACTGCCACGCGCGCCGGCGAACGGGTCGGCGAGCTCGTGTCGCCGATGGCACAGAAGCTCGGCGACTTCGATCGCCTGCTCGGAGAGCTCTTGGGACGCACGCATCAGCTCGAAAACGCAACGGCCAATCTGACGACCCAGACCTCGACGCTCGTGACGGCGCTGCGCAATCCAGCCTCGCGCGGAAAGTGGGGAGAGATGCAGCTGCGCAACGTCGTTGAGAAGGCGGGGATGCTGCCGCATTGCGACTTCACGGAACAGCAAACCGTAGCGCTTGACGAAGCGCGCGTCCGCCCGGACATGACGGTCAATCTCCCCGGTGACCGGTGCGTCTTCGTCGATGCTAAAGCGCCGCTCGATGCAATGCAGGCCGCATTCGAGGCCCACGACGAGCCGTCGCGCAAGCGGCTTGTGAAGCAGCACGCCCGCGCGTTACGCGACCACATCGACGCACTCGCGCGCCGCGGCTATCACACCGCGAAGGGGTCGGCGGATTTCGTCGTAATGTTCGTCGCCGGCGAAGCGTTTTTGAGCTCGGCGTGCACCGAGGACCCGGCCATCATCGATTACGCGATGGACAAAGGCGTGCTGGTAACGGGCCCCCTCGCGCTGATCAGTTTGCTGCGAACGTTTGCGATGGGCTGGCAGGCTTTACGGCAAGAGGAGAACGCCAAACGAATTGCCACGCTCGGGCGCGTGCTCTACGAGCGCGCGCTCAAGTTCTCGGAACACCTGCTCGAGGTTCGCAAGCATCTGGAACGCTCGGTGACCGCTTTCAACGGCGCCGTCAGCTCCTACGAATCCAAGCTGCTCCCGCAAGGGCGAAAACTCAAGGACGAGGCTGCGCTCGGCGGGGAGGATCTCGCCGAAATCCCGCCGATCGACGTCGTCCCGCGTGAGGTAACCGCGCTCGATGCGGCCGCGCGAGGCAGTGAGTTACGGCGAGGTGCCTGAAGTCTGATCGGCCTTCCAGGCCTTCAATGCCGTGAGCGTATTCTCCACGTGCTGCGACGGGTCGAGGCTCGTGTACGTGTATATGATCGTTCCGTTCGGAACGATCACGTACGACGTGCGATTCGCGTACTGCGGATGCTGGGGCAGAACCGCGTCGTATTCCTTCATGACCGACTGATTGGTGTCGGCGGCGACGGCGAACTTGCTGCGGCATTCGCTCACTGAGAACTTCTGCAGCTTATCGAGCGGGTCGTGGGAGACTCCGATCACCGTGGCGCCGAGCTGCTTGTACTGATCGATCGCATCGGCGAATTCGTGGGCTTCCATGGTGCATCCGGTCGTGAACGCAGCCGGATAGAAGTAGAGGACTACCGGTCCCTTCTTGAGGGCATCGGCGAGCGCGAACGTAAAGTCGTTCCCCCCTTGTGTTGCCTGCAGGGTGAAATCGGGCGCCTTGCTGCCGACGGCGAGCGCGGCGAATGCGGGAGCCGTCAGCGCTGCGGCAAGCGATGCCGCAAGCACTGCCGGACGAATCGTTTGGCTGATCATTGAGCGTCCTTCCTACACTTTGAAGGTGATACGGGCAAACTGCTGGGGGTCGTAATTGAGATCGTTCGGCGGCCTCGGCGTATCCTTCCACCAGGTGCTGTACATCGCCAGCCACTCGAAGTTCTCGAACAGATATTCGTTGGCGCGCACCCGCCGCCATCGCAGCACGAACGGGAGGATCGTGTTCCACCGCGATCGCAGCATGAAGCCGACCGCGTCGACCAGCAGCGAGGCGTCGAGCACGCGGCGGCGCGCGAGGCAGGCGACCGTTTCGACGTATTGTGCGACCAAAACCAACGCTTGATCGTCCGACGAGCCGGCGAAATTCGAGCGAACGGCTTCGTCGTCGGGGTAGCGCTGGTCGATCTCTTCCAGCTGCACGAACGCGGCGACGATTGCCGGATCCGTCAGGCGGGCGATTGCATCGAGGATCGCGAGCGCGTTGCGCTCGTGTTCGAGTTGTTTATTCTGTCGCGTGAGCAGTACGGCGGAGAGGCCCAGCGCGATGAGCGAAACGACGATCGAGGCCGCCGCAAAGGCTTGCTCGCTCACAAACCCATGAGGCGCGCGAGAATCATGCGTTGGATCTCGTTGGTGCCCTCCCCGATCTCGTTGATTTTTTGATCGCGGTACATTCGCGAAACCGGATACTCTTCCATAAAACCATAGCCGCCGTGAATTTGAAGCGCCTCGTTCACCACGCGATGCGACAGCTCGCCGGCGAAGAGCTTCGCAAAACTGGCCGCCTGAACGTAGTCGCGGCCTTGATCCTTCTCCCACGCCGCTCGCAGCATCATCAACTTCGCGTGCTCGATCTCGGTGAGCATGTCGACGAGCTTGAACGAGATCGCCTGAAACTTGCTGATCGGCTGGCCGAACGCGTGGCGCTCGCGCGCATAGGACAAAGCCTCGTCGTAAGCACCCATCGCCAATCCGATCGACAGCGCGGCGACCGATATTCGGCCACCGTCGAGGATCGTTAGAAATTGGCGATACCCCTCGCCCCGCCGTCCGAGCAAGTTCGCTTCGGGCACCTCGGCATCGGCGAATGAGAGCTCGCGAGTGTCCGAAGCGCGCCATCCCATCTTCGCGTACTTGCGGCTGCGGGTGAAGCCGGGCGTCTCTTGCGGCACGATGATGTTCGAAACCTCGCGGCTGCCGTCGGGGCGCCGCCCGGTAACCGCGGTGATCGTGGTGCCGCCGGTGATATCGGTCCCCGAGTTCGTGATGAACGCCTTGGTGCCGTTGATGATCCACTTGCCGTCGCGCAGCTCCGCCTTCGTCTGTACGTTGCCGGCATCGCTTCCGGCATTGGGCTCGGTGAGGCCGAAGCCCCAAAGCCGTTCCCCCCGCGCGAGCGGAACGAGATACTTCTCTTTTTGGGCTTCGGTTCCGAAGAGGAAGAAGGGCGTCGCGCCGAGCGAAACGTGCGCGGCGAGCGTGATGGCAGACGAGGCGTCGGCACGCGCGATTTCCATGACCGCAAGCGCGTAACTGACCGTGTCGGCACCGGCGCCGCCGTATTCTTCCGGAAACGGCAGCCCCATGAACCCCAACTCAGCCATCTTTGCAACGAGCTCGTACGGAAATCGCTCGTTGCGATCCATCTCTTCCGCGCGGGGCCGCACCTCTTCGCGCGCGAACTCGCGCGCCAGGGCTGCGATGGCCTTTTGCTCGTCGGTTAAATCGAAGTCCATCCGAAGGTATAAGCCCTCCCTTCAGTTAAAGTCCTTTTCCGGCGATGATCTCCCTCCGCGGCGTTTCGCTCGTTTATCCTAACGGAGTCCGCGCCCTCGACGACATCAACCTCGAAATAACGAAGGGTGATTTTGTCTTTCTTGTGGGCGACTCCGGAACTGGCAAGTCCAGTCTGCTGCGCCTGCTCTATCGCGAGGCGCGATGCACGACCGGCGAAATCGTCGTCGACGGAATCCGCGTCGATCGCCTTCGCCGCAAACGCGTGCCCGCGCTCCGGCGTCATCTCGGCGTCGTCTTTCAAGACTTCAAGCTGCTCGTCGACAAGACGGTGTGGGAGAACGTCGCGTTCGCGATGCAGGTGACCGGCGCGCACACGCGCGACGTGATGCGCCAGGTGCCGCGGGTGCTCGACCTGGTCGGTCTCTCACACAAGAGCCGCATGTACCCCGGCGAGCTTTCGGGAGGGGAACAGCAGCGGGCCGCCATCGCGCGCGCGCTCGTGAACAATCCCAAAATTCTGCTTTGCGACGAGCCGACAGGGAACCTCGATCCGGCCAATACCACCGAAATCACCGCATTGCTGCAGCGGATCAATCTCAAGGGCACGACGGTGGTCGTCGCGACGCATAACCAAGCCGTCGTGGATCGCATGCGCCGCCGCGTCATACGCCTCCAAGACGGCCGCATTACCACTGACGAAGAACGGGGCTACTATTATCTTGGACTGGGGCAAAGTCAAGTTCTTTCTGGGTGAGGTGCTGCGCAACTTTTCGCGCAACACCGGCATGCAAGTGACCGCGATCGGTACCGTGGCGATCACCATCGTGCTGCTCGGCCTCTTCCTTTTCGTGCGCGGGGCGCTTGCCGACATCGGCACCCGGCTCTTAGATCAAATCGAAGTCTCTGCGTACTTGAGCCCGGATGTCACGCCTGCCCAAGTTACCTCGATCGCGCACTTCCTCGCGGCCGACCCGCGCGTCGCATCGGCAAAGTTCGTTCCGAAAAAGCAAGCGCTAGCGGAGTTGCGCGAGCGCACAAAGGGCACGATCGACACGGCACTGCTCACCGAGAATCCGCTGCCCGACAAGTTTCGCATCAAAACCCGCGTGCCCGACGACGTGCCCGCCGTCGCCGCGAGCCTACGGCGATTGAGCGGCGTCGGGAACGTCGTGTACGGCCAAAAGATAGTTCAGCGTTTGCTGCAGCTCGGCGCGGTGCTGCGTCGGATCGGCATTGCGGTGATCGTCGTGTTCTTCGCGGTTGCGGGCATCATCATCTCGAACACGATCCGGCTGACCGTCTTCGCGCGCCGGCGTGAGATCGCGATCATGCAGCTCGTCGGCGCGACCGGCACCTACATACGCTTACCATTCATCTGCGAAGGGCTGCTCGCCGGCGTCGTCGGTGCGCTGCTTGCGGTGGCGCTCCTGGCCGCCGCGCGCATCGCGCTCTGGCCGCGCCTGCTCGAGGCGCTTCCATGGGCGCAGCTCACCGTGATGCCCGTCGACGCCCGGCTTCTGGCTGCCGAGCTCGTAGGGGTTGGTGCCGCGATCGGCGTCGTGGCATCTTGGATCTCCGTCGGCCGGCACTTGCGGACCTAAAGGCTCCGGCAAGCCGTGCGCCGCATCGCAGCTGCCGCCTTTGCCCTTGCGCTCCTGCCCGCGATTGCGGGCGGTTCGACGATCGACCAGCGCATCTCGGCAGAACGCGCGAAGGCGGCGCAGATTCACGCACGTCTCCATGAGAAACGCGCCGAGCTCCATGCGGCGACGCTGCGCTACGACGACTTGGAGCATCAGCTCGGCGAAACCAACGCGGCGATCGGAGAAGTGAGCGGTCGGATCGGCACCTTGCAGGTACAACGCGACTCGACGCAGCGCAAGATCGACTGGAACACGGTTCAGCTCGATGCGGCTCGCCGGTCGCTGCACTTGCACGACGCGTTGCTCAAGCGACGTCTCGTGGACGTTTACGAGTATGGCGACCTCACGTACGTCAACGCATTGATCGGCGCTCGATCGTTCAGTGAGTTCGTCGAGCGGTGGGAGGACCTGCGGCTGCTGATCGCAGCCAACGAGCGTACCGTTCGAGCGCGCAAAGCCGCCGAAGCGCGCGTGACCGCGATCGAGGCAGACCTCGAGCGCACTCGCATGGAGCTGCAGCAAGAGGAAGAAGCGCAGGAGCAAGCGCGCAGCCAGCTCGACTCCCTAGCCGGCGAGCGGCGCAATCTCGTCTCCCTCGCCGCCGTTCGCAAGCATAGCGTCGCGTCCGAG
>DASXGO010000032.1:0-5914 GCA_036489055.1 Candidatus Cybelea sp.
AGCCGCGCGCGTCCGCAATGCGAGCCCGCCATACGTACCGGCCAGCGCGCCAGCGCCGCCGAGCAAGATGCCGAGCGCCGGTGCTTCGCCTCGGGAACTCGCAACGACCCATCCGCAACCCGCGCCGCTAAGCATGCGCCCCGCCAGCGCGCCGGGCGCCGTACGCGGCGGCGCTTTGGGATACAGATCGAGCGCGTACTCGAGTAACGCACCCGCCCCGAGCGCGAATGCGAGTGCGCTTGGCTTCCTCACCAGGCAGAGCACCGCGGGCGGCGTGAACGTCCGCAACCCTGCGACGACTCCGAGAAAAAACGCGGCCGAAGCGATCGTCTTTCTCCCTTACGGCCCGGACTTGCGCCGGATGCGTCCGGTCTTGACCACCTCGAAGGCCGTGCTCGGAACGTTCTTGAGCTGATCGAGATCGTTGTCGTTCCAGCACGACGACTGCCGGCCGCCCTGGCCCTGGAAGTACCAATTCGAGCCGTTATCCGCAACGAACATGCCGTACTTCTTCATCGCGACCGCGATGATGTACGCCTGTCCGGTGATGTGCGAGATATCGTACGACGCTTTCATACGGATGCGTAATCCCATCGGCGGTAGGGTTTTCTTGCGGCTATCGCTTGCGAAGTGCGTCGCCGGGTGAATGTAACCTTGCTGCGTTTTATCGAACGTGACGCGTAGCGCATGATCGATTTCGCCAGCCTGTACCTCGTCGCACTTCACGAGCGCCGGAATGATCGGCAAGCCCGCGGCATCCGCCGACGTCCAGCCGTTGGGGCGCAGCTTATTCGAGTCGAGATGAAAGATCGCGCCGGATCCAGCGCTCCAGCTCTTGCCGCCGTGGATCGGATACGCGTCCCACATCTCGTAGAGCTTACAGACTCCCTTCTGCAGAACCAGCACGTGCCGATCGCCGCTTGCATGGCGCCCGCCCTCGATCTGCGCGTTGCGCGGAATCGGATACGGGCCGGGGTCGCTCTGCGAATCGTAGCGGAATGTCACGGGGACCTTCTTCTGCGTTGCCGGCACGATATTGAACGGAATCCCATAATGCGGATCCTGACCGAAGTCGGGATGGAGATTACCCGGCAGCGCCGCGATGTATGCATCCGAGCGCGGATCGAGCGGATATTTCGAAATGTCAGCGTTCCACGGATTGTCGGCCGGAAAGATTTGGCAACCGCCGACGATCGGAACCGAGGCCTGCACGACGCGCTGCGGAGCGTTCGTCGCAGCGCCGGCACCCGCGGACGGCACGTTCATCCGGCCGCACGCGGAGAGTACCGCAAGCATGAGAGTGAAGCTGAACGTGCGGTACATATGGCCCTCCCGGCACCCTGTCACACTGAGCTTGTCGAAGTGCGGCGGAACCCCCTCTCCACTGCACGAAGCCTCGCAACATGGCCGTCGATTACGCCTTACTCGAGCAGCAGGTTCGCGCGCTGCTCGCTGACGAGCGCGACTTCATCGCGAACGCTGCGAATTTCGCAGCCTTCGTTTATCAGGAGCTGCCGGACGTGAACTGGTGCGGCTTCTATCTGGCGCAATCCGTGAAGGACGATCTCGTGCTAGGGCCGTTCGCCGGACGCCCCGCCTGTGCGCGCCTGCCTGCCGGGCGCGGCGTTTGCGGCGCCGCCGCACTGCGCGGCTCGACCGTCGTCGTCGACGACGTCGATGCGTTCGCCGACCACATTGTGTGCGACGGTGCGTCGCGCTCGGAGATCGTCGTGCCGCTCACGATCGGCGGTACGTTCGCGGGAGTTTTCGATTGCGATAGTCCCAAGCCGGCGCGATTTAGCGATTTCGATCGCGACGGCATCGAGCGTCTCGTTCGGGCCTTCAGCGAATCGGTGCATTCTCGGCCGGCGTCGGTACGCTAAACGCAACCCAGAGCAGATTCGCAAGCGTTACCGCGCCGATCGTCAGAAAAACCGCTTCAAAGCCGAAACGCGCGGCGATCGTGCCGCCGAGCAGCGGACCGGCAAACATTCCCAAAAACGTTGCGCTCGAAGTAATCCCGAATAGCTGGCCGCGCCGTTCGAGCGGAAAGACACGGCCGATGAGCGCATTTGCCGTCGGCAAAACTCCGCCCAAAAAGAGGCCGACACCGAATCGCAGGGCGATGAACACTGCGATCGACTGCGCGAACGCTTGAGGAATCGTAAACGCGGCGACGCCCGCCAACGCAATAAGGAGCACCCGCCGGTAACCGACGCGGTCGCTTCGCTTGCCTAAAAACGGCGAGGCGATGAGGTCGGCAAGGCCGGTGACGGCGAATGCCAGACCGGTCGCGATGCCGAGCCACGGTGCGTTGCCGATAAGACTGCGAACGAAGAGCGGGACGATCGGCTGCACGCCGAACGCGACGACCTGCGCCAGCAACACGACGACGAACATCGGCGCGAGCCGCGGATGGGTCGCGACCTCGCGCAGGTTCGCAAAGAAGGAAGCGCGCGGCTTAGCATCGCGCTCCGGTTTGAAGTGTTCCTGTACGCACAAGACTGTGACGAGAGCGGCTGCGAACGCGAATAGCGATGTCGCGAAGAAAATGTAACGATAGTCGCGCAAATGGTCGGCGAGGAATCCGCCGAAGAGCGGCCCGCAGAGACCGCCCACGAGCTGGCCGGTCGTCATCCAGCCCAGCGAGAATCCAAGGCGTTCTTCGGGAACCTGCGTGCCGACCATAGCAATCGCTGCAGCAGAGAATCCGCTGAAGATTCCCATGAAGGCACGCGCACCGAAAAGCTGCCAGACATTCTGCACGACGCCCATGAGCGCCGTGAAGATCGCGATGGCGACGCATGAACGCACGACCATCGCCTTGCGTCCGGTGCGGTCGGCGAGGCCGCCCCAAAATGGCGAGAAGATCGCTGCCGCGAGAAAGTTCACCGACGCGATCACGCCGGCCCATGCCGAGACTGCGGCGATCGGCTTAACGCCGAGTTGAATGATGAAAAGCGGTAGAAACGGTCCGGAAACGGAGAAGGCGAAGGACATCAACGCCTGCACCGTCACCATCAGCCAGAGCGTGCGCTGCCACGAGCTCACGCCCCGGCCTTAGGGTTATTGGTGAGGCATGCCTTCCATCATGTGTCCGTGCATCTCCATCATCGGGTGCGGCGAGAGCGCCATCAAGAGAATCGTTCCGGCATCTTGAGGCGGACGCTGCATCATTCCGTTCTCGGGCTTCGTCTCGGGACGGCCGGACGGCATCATGCTCTGCATCTCGGAACGCATCTGCTCGTGGAGCTGACGGCTCTGCGCGCGAAACGCTTCGTGCGCGGTGAGGACGCGTTGCCGCTCGCCGGGCGAGAGCACTCGATCGATCTGTTTCGCGGCGGCCTGCATGTCGGGATTCTGCTCGATCGCCAGGTTGCCGATCGTCGCTCCCACTGCCCGCAGATGGACCGGCGTCAGCGACGACAGAATCTGCGAGCGCATCTGCTGGTGCAGCTGCATCTCTTGCTGAGCAAACCGTTCGAAGGATTGATGCATCGCCTGACGTTGCTGGTCCGTCATCGCCGGCGGCGCGTTGGTGTCCTGGGCCAGGGTTGCAATCGGCATCATGCCCAATGCAAGCGCCAGCGCCAATAGGCTGTTCTTCATGCTGTAATTCTACTGTGAGCCTCCGTAAAGGTTACTGAGAAACCGCTAGCCGAGATCGAGAATACGATTAGGTCTGTCTCACCCCGAGCCGGGTCGAAGGAATTAGGCCACAAGGTCGTGCCACGTCGAGGCACTGACGCTCACCCCGTAATATTCGGCTGCGGCCTTGATGTTGGCGAAGGCCTGCGCACGTTCTCCCTCCGTCACCCCGCGGACCTCGCCGAATCGCGCGATCGCACTGCGAACGTGGCCGGCGTCGGTCAGCGGCTCCTTGCGTTCGATCGGGAAGGCAAAGGCGCTGTCGGGGAGCGTCGACCGCGCGGCATCGGCGTCGTCGCGAAGCGGTTTCCACGTCACTTGCATTCTACCAGCGTAGGCCGGTTTTCTTACGAGCACGTTACCGCTATGTTACGAGGATTTAGCGCGCCACTAGCGCGAGGTCGGCAAGCACCGCGCGTGCTGCGCGTTTGCCGGGAAATCCGCTCACGCAGCCGCCAGGATGGGCGCCCGACCCGCAAAGATACAAGCCCGGTACGGGCGTGCGCGTTGCAAAGCGGTCTTCGTAGATTTGACCTGGCAGCAGCTCGCCGTGAAAGATATGGCCACCGACCAAACCGAACCGCTCCTCGAGATCGGGCGGCGCCAGTACCTGCCGGTGTTCGATTGCGTTGGGCAGATTCGGCGCGTAGCGCGCCAGGATCGCGACGATCTTGTCGGCGGCTGCTTCACGCTTTGCGGTGCTCCAGCCGCCGGAACGATCGTATGGAAAGTACTGCGCGAAGATCGAGAGGATATGCTTGCCGGGCGGCGCGAGCGACGCATCGGTCGGCGTCTGCAAGAAACATTCGATCAGCGGTTCTTCGCTCTCGCCGGTCGTACGAGCGTCCTCGTATGCACGCTGGAGATAGTCGATCGTCGGCGCGACGTGAATCGTCGCGCGGTGATGCGGTTGCGCGTTGGTTCCCGGGCGACAAGTAAAGTTCGGCAGCTCCGCAAGCGCCAGATTTAGCTTCAGCGACGGCCCGATCGACCGCCAAGCGTCCAGCTGCGCAACGAACGCCGCATCGAGCGCAGAGCTATCGAGCAGCGACAAGAACGTGGTGCGCGGATGCGCGTTGGAGATAACGGCGGCGGCGCGTACGCTAGGATAGCACGTAACGTCGACGCCGATCGCGCGCCCAGCATCATCCAAATTTATGGCGTTGACCGTTGCGTCTGCAAAAATCTCGGCTCCGTGGGCGGCGGCCGCCTCTGCGAGCGCGCGCGACACCGATCCCATACCGCCGCGGACGTAAGCCCACGATCCTTGGCTGCCCAAGAGCCGGCCCGCGAGGTGGTGCGCTAAAACGTAACCCGTCCCCGCATCGCGCGGGCCGAGATACGTTCCGATCAAACCATCGTTGACCAGCTCGGCCTGCAGCACCGGCGTCGAGACGTAACGCTCCACGATACCGGCGGCCGATCCGCGCAGCAGCGATTGCGTCTGCGCATCGAAGCGGTCGAAGCGAGGCTCGTCGTCAGAAAACGAATCGAACAGGGCGCGTCCCAATCGATCGGTACGCTCGACATAGGCCGCGAAGCCCGCGACGTCGCCCGAATCAAATGCCGCGATCTCGCGCGCGTTCTGCGCTCGGTCGGTTCCAAGCAGCAGCGAACGGCCGTCCAAAAGCGGCGTGAAGGCGTAGGGATCTTTGCGATAGTACGAGAGGTCGCGGTCGCGCAGCTGCAGCTCCTCGACGAGCCAGGGATCGAAGAGGCTGCAAACGTAAGACGCCGCCGAAATCGTATAACCCGGCCAGATGCCGGTTTCGCTTACTGCGGCCCCGCCGAGCAGATCGCGCCGTTCGAAAACGGCGACCGACCGCCCGGCTTTCGCCAACAGCGCCGCGCACGCCAGGCCGTTATGCCCGGCGCCGATTACGACGGCGTCGTACGCGGGTTTAGGTGCTTGCCTGGATTGCGCGGTCAGCGATACGACGGACGCGAGGCGAAGCAATCCCGGCAATAGACCGGCTTGTCGCCGCGCGGATTGAACGGCACTTCCGCCACGCCGCCGCAGTTGCTGCACGTCGCCGTGAACATCTCACGCGGACGGCTGGAGCGCTCGCCGCCGCCACCGCCGCCGCCGCTGGAGCGCATTTGCTTGCGCGCCTGGCGACAATCCGGACAGCGGTTCGGCTTATTTTGAAAGCCTTTTTGCTCGTAAAAGCGTTGTTCGCCGGAACTGAAGACAAACTGGCGTCCGCAGTCCACACAATTGAGCATTTCATCTACGTACACGAAACGAGGAACTCCCTAGAGAACT
>DASXGO010000078.1:0-2201 GCA_036489055.1 Candidatus Cybelea sp.
AGAGAACGTTTGTGCAGGTGATGCCGCAAATACGCGAACGCTCGCGAGTAGTTCGATTCTTCGAAGCGCGGCTCGAGGCCGTAAAGCGCGTCGGCGAGGTGCCCGGCCGAGACTTTTGTAGAGCGCGGGGCGATCGCGGCGAGGATTTCGTGCGCGAAGGCGACCACGCCGACGCGGTCGCTCGCCAGCCTCGCGATCGTTGCGAGCGACAACGCGGCGGTCACTGCGTAGTCGAGCTTGCGTGCGTTGTCGACGCGCGGCGTCATGAGGCGTCCGCAATCGAGCAGGAGCATAACGTTCTGACTTCGCTCGACCTCGTGGTGCGCCACCATCAGTTTGCCGCGCCGCGCGGTTGCCTTCCAATCGATGCTGCGGAAAGCGTCGCCTTCACTCCACTCACGCAGCGATTCGAACTCCGTGCCGGTGCCACGCAGCTTCATGCGGCGCAGACCGGCTTCGATCGTGCGGTTGCGCAGATGGAGTTTGCCGTAGCGCTCGACGGCGGCGAGGTCGGGGAAGATGCGAATCGGCTCAGGTGCCGGAATGCGCAATCGGCGGCGGATGAGGCCGAGCGGGTTTTCGTACCAAACGTAGAGCGTCGCGAGTTCATCGGCGCCGCGCGAGAGCGGCGTGACCGTACGCGCGATCGTCAAGCGCGAATGCGCCGGAACGACCGCGACCAGTTCGTCGGTTTCTAAGCGCAGCGTGCGCGCAGGCGTTTCGATGATCGCAAGGCGGATCGGACGCGCCGAGCGATTTTCGACGCTGTAGGTTAGTTCGGCGCGGATGCCGAGCGCGAAGTGCTCCGGCGGCATGCGTGTGATGCGCAGCGCCGACGCCGGCGGCCCGATAACCGCGTCGGCGATTGTCGCTGCGAGCAACGCGACGGCAACGATGATGGCCAGCGCGATGAAGGCAGGCACGCCAGGGGAAAGCGCGAGCAATAGTGCGATCGCGCCCAGCGTCCACAAGAAGCGCGCAGCCGGCCACGCCGGGAGCCACAGCCGTGTCACTTACGGTGACACGGGGCGCGGCACAGGTACCGAGGCGAGGACTTCGCGGAGGACGTCGGCGGCGGATATACCCTCGATTTCGGCGTCGGGCGCGACGATCAAGCGATGCGGAATGACGAACGCCGCGACGCCTTTGACGTCGTCGGGCGTGGCGAAGTCGCGGCCTTCGATTGCGGCGTTGGCTTGCGCGGCGGTCAGCAGATGGACGCCGGCACGCGGGGAAGCGCCGAGCGTGAGACGCGGATGCGAACGTGTCGCCGCCACGATGCGATACGTGTATTCGCGTACGCCGTCGGAGAGATGCACGTCGCGAACGGCGCGTTGCGCATTGATTATTTCGGCACCGGTCGTTACCGGCGAAATCGCCGACGCTTCGAGTGCGCGCGCATCGAAGCCGGCGGCCGTGCGGGCGAGCAGCTCGAGTTCCTGCGGCTCTTGCGGATACGACGATTCAACCTTGATCATGAAACGGTCGAGCTGCGCCTCGGGCAGCGGATACGTACCTTCGTATTCGATCGGATTTTGCGTGGCGCACAGCAAGAACGGCTGCGGCAATGGGAACGGCACGCCGTCGATCGTGACGCGCCCCTCTTCCATCGCTTCGAGCAGCGCCGACTGCGTTTTGGGCGGCGTGCGGTTGATTTCGTCGGCGAGTACGACGTTGGCGACGATCGGGCCCGCGCGCGTCGTAAACTGGGCGGTCTGCGGGTTGAAGACGGTCGTCCCGACGACGTCCGAAGGCATCAGGTCGGGCGTAAACGCGATCCGCCGAAACTCCAGCCCGAGCAAGAGCGCGAGCGCCCGCACCGCCAGCGTTTTCCCAGTGCCCGGTACCCCTTCGATCAGCACGTGGCTTCGCCCGAGCAGCGCAATCTCAAGGCCCAGCGTCAGACGGTCGGCGCCCACCAAAACGCGCTGCATTCCGGCGTCGATGCGGCTGGCAACTTCTTGAACCGAAGCCATCTTTAGGCGTGCTCCTTTCGTCTTTGAAAATCGATCGTCGCTTGCCACACGACGTCACCGTCGGGTGGACGCCGCCGCGACCGGCGCAGCAAACCGGCAATTGCGGTGATGTAGTCGGACGACGTGCGCTCGTCGGCCGGAGCGGGCAGCCAGGGTGGCGCGAACGGCACGTTCGCACCGATAAGCGCGACGATCGCGATCGCTACGACGATCCAAACCGCGGCG
>DASXGO010000353.1:0-4528 GCA_036489055.1 Candidatus Cybelea sp.
CGACTATTCCAACGGCTCGATCACGGTCTTCGCAATTCAGAACGGCAAAGCACAAGAGACGGTGCAATTCACGCCCGGGAGCGGCGGCGCTCAAGGCATTGCAGCCGACGCGCACGGACGCATCTACACGACGCTCACCGAATCGGGCTCGAGCACGTGCGCCGTGTGCGTGCAGATCTATACCGATGCCGGCAAGCTCGTGCGCCAGCTCGATGCGCCGATGCTGCAAGGCGGATCCGGTCCGGCCGATCTGACCGACGTTTCCGTTGACGCGCGCGACAACGTCTACGTGAGCGATTACGGACAACAGGCAGTGTACTACTTTCCGCACGGCAGGATGACCAAGCGCGGGCCGGTCGTCGTGGTACAGAACTCACAGAACGCGGCGTCGGTGCTGTCGCAGCCTGACGGCAAGAACGTTTTGATATCGGGTGGGTGCGGATTCGCCAGCGTGGCGCCCTTTACGCGCGTCGGACGCGGAAAGTACACTCAAGGCAACTGCTTCGGCATCGGCACGATCGCGCTAATCGGTGGCGCTTTGGACGATCAAGAGGAGGTTATGACGCCGGTGGACGGCGTCTTCGGACTCGTGTCGGTTTCGTCGCCGACCGGCGGGTCATCGTTCTCGGTGCCGGACAGGTTTGGCTCGATCAGCGGCGTTGCATTCAACAGCGACGCTTCGGTCGCGTACGTGGCCAACGCCCGCAAGGAATGCGTCTACGCCTTCGCACGCCCGGCCAACGGCTGGCTATCAAAGAAGCCAAAACTGCTTGAGACCTACAAAGGCTTCAAAAACCTCGACATCATCGCGGTTCCGCAGTAAGCTAGAAGCCGTTGCTTACGAGAGGAGGCAGTGCATGCGTATATCCCTTTACGTCGCCATGGCGTCGGCGATAGCCGGTTTGCTGCTGTCCGCGAGTCCGGCACGTGCCGACGACTTGACCGGTAAGATGGCCCCTTTCAGTTATCTCCTTGCCAAGCCGTGGAGCTGCACGACCAACGTTCCTGCGATGGCCGGCCAACCTGCACGCACGGATCAATCGACCGCGACCTTTGAAGCGGCACCCGGGAACGTGGTGCACAATCACGTGCAGAGTTCCGTTTATTCCGGCGATTTTTATTTTGGCTATAGCGATCGGATGAATTCGTACTGGCAGACGAGTGCCGACAACATTGGCTCATACAGCTTCCTAACGTCCACCGACGGCAAAACGTACACCGGGACTTCCTTAATGGGTCCGACTTCGGCGCAAGATACGACTACTTATACCAAAGTTGCGCCGAATAAGGTGACGGTTAGCGAGGTCTTGTCCGGCGGTCCGATGGCAGGTACGTTCGACACCGTGTGCACGCAATAGACGCTCAAGGTTCGAACGCGTCAATCGTATCTATATCGAAAAAGGCGCCTTCATCGGCCGTGTCAACGGGGTGCACGCTGAGCGCTAGATGAGCGCGCAACAATCGCACCGTATCGCCCGGCGGCAGGTGATCGATGAAGCGCCGCGCCCGCGGTGAAAGCACCACCGGGTGTCCGGGTTGGCCGCCGTGCTGCGGATACGTGACGTCGGCACCGCGCGATGCGCGCCGGACCGTCTCGATCAGATCTTCGCTGACGAGCGGTTTGTCCGCAAGCAGAACGCCGATTGCGACGTCTTCTTCAATCGCGCGATTTGCCAGCGTGAGCGAATGCGACATTCCGAGCTCGGGTTCTTCATTGCGAATTAGGGCGACATCCGCGCGACCGGCGAGATGGTGCGCGACTTCGCGGCTGCAAACCACGACGGGCTGCCAACGCGCGGCGGCTTCAATCGAATATTCGATCAACGGGCGGCCGCGAAACGGCATCAGCAACTTTTGCTTGCCGATGCGCGACGACGACCCGGCGGCGAGGATTACGGCACGCACACGGTATGATGAATCGCGCCGCCGGCGGACGTGAGCGGCGAGCCCGCGCCGCCGCGCCGCGCTGCAACGATTTCCGCCAAGATCGAAAGCGCCGTTTCGCCGACGGTAACGCCGCCGAGATCGAGACCGGCGGGCCCATGGATGCGCGCGAGCGCTGCGTCGTCAAAGCCTTCTTCTCGAAGCGACGCGCGGCGGGCCGCTTGCGACCGCCGGCTGCCGAGCAATCCGATATACGGCGCGTCCGACTGCAACGCGCAGCGCAGCGCGGGCAGATCGAACTTCGGATCGTGTGAGAGCACGACGACCGGCGTGCGCTCGGAAAGAACGCCGGGCAGATACTCGTCCGGCCACGCGCGCACGATCTCGTGCGCGTCGGCAATGCGCTCCTTCGTCGCAAATGCGGGGCGCGGATCGACGACGACGACGTGGAAGTCGAGCCGGCTCGCGATCGTAGCGAGCTCCGCCGCGAGCGTCGTCGCGCCGACGAGAACCAGCGTATCCTTCGGCGGAAAAATATGCTCGAAGCCGTCGATCGTCAAACGCGTCGCTTCTCTGCCTGCGGCGATATCGCGCGCGGTTCGCGCGAAAAACTCACCGGGACGCCAAACGGCCAACCGCATTACCGCGCCGCAGGCCGTACCGCCGAGGATGACGTCGTCGCTGGTAAGGTTGATGTCGAGCCAGCGGGTCTTTCCGTCGCACGCGGTCTCCAGGCACGCAGCGACGATATCGGATTCGTAGCAGCCGGCACCGATGTTGCCGAAGACGCGCCCGGTTTCGTCAACCGCGATGGTCGTACCGATCGGCGCGGTCGCGGCCTCGCACAGCTCGACGAGCGTCGCCAGCGCGAACTGGCGCTTTTCCTTAAGCCAATTGGCGGCTATTCTAAAAACGTCTCGCATGACCGCATCGTCAATTCAGTATAGCGCGTCCGCACCAAGTATGGGACCCAGCCTACGGACCGCGCGCAAGGCTGCCCGTCCGAAGACGTTGGCGTAGGTGGGGAACGAGAGCGGAATGCGCGCAACCGCATCGACGGTCATTTCCGCAGTCATCGCTATTGCCGCCATTTGTGCCACTTCGACGGCCCGCTCGCCAACGATGTGGCAACCGAGGAAGCGGCGCGTGCTGCGATCGATCACGAGCTTGCAGAATCCGCGAGTGCGGCCATCGATGATCGGCCGCGTGGTTTCTGCGTATGACGCGCTCGCAACGATCGTGTCGTGTTGCGCACGGGCCTGCTCCTCAGTCAATCCGACCTTCGCGTACTCGGGATCCGTAAAGCTGCCGATGGGCTCGATGGCCGCCGGCACGGTACGCTGCTCCGCTCCCGCCGCATTGTTTCCCGCAATGAATCCGTCGCGAACGGCTCGTGGAACCAGCATCGAGCGCCCGATGACGTCGCCCGCCGCGTAGATATGGGCGGCGCTCGTTTTCAGCGAGTCGTCGACCTCGATGAAGCCGCGCGCGTTGGTGCTAACCCCCGCGCGCGGTAGACAAAGGGCGTTGGTATCGGCCCGCCAGCCGGTCGCGCAGACCACGAGCTCTGCCTCGAGCGGCGGACCTTTGGCGCCCGCTAGCGTTACGCTGACACCGTTAGGCACAGCCTCGATTCGCTCGATCGCACCGAAACCTTCATAGATCGCGATGCCGTCTTCGCGAAACGCCGCAGCGACCGCATCGGAAACTTCTGCATCTTCGCTAGCAATAATTCGAGGACCGGCCTGACAAAGCGTCACCGATGCGCCGAGCGCGCTGAAGATCGACGCGACCTGCGCACCGGTTGCGCCCGCACCGATGACGATCATGGATCTTGGAACGGCCATCAGCGAAAATGCATCGGCTGGGGTAACGGTCAGCTCGGCGCCGGGAACGTCGAGCGCGCGGCTCACGCCGCCCGCAGCGATGACGATTCGCTCGCCGCGTAATTGGGGCGCCGACTCGCTGCGAATCGTGTGCGCGTCGGTGAACTCCGCCGTTCCGGTGTGTTCGAACTGTGCGACGCCGGCATTTGTGATTTGTTCGAGCAGCGTCGAGTGCAGGCGCGCCTCGCCGACGACCTCTCGGGCGCGTTCCACTAATCGCGTATAGTCAAGGGTCGGCCTTTCCACACCGATGCCGTACCGCGCCAACTGGCGTGCTTCGCGCGCTAGGCGCGCCGCGTGCGCGAGTGTGCGAACGGGTATCGGCCCTTCGTTGGCAGCCATTCCTCCAAACGCGCCGCGCGTGATGAGCGCCGTCTTGGCGCCGAGGTCGCCGGCACGCAAGGCTGCCGCGGTCCCCGCGGGACCGGCTCCGATCACGACGACGTCGAACTCGCGCGTCGGGGTCATCGCGCGATCGGCTCGCTGTAACCCATGAGATAACTAAAGCCTATCGTAAACGACCGGCTATAGGCGGTACCGACGGCGTGCGGAACGTCTTCCACCGGATTCACGTAGTCGACCGGCGCATTGTTGCCGCCGTACGTTCCTTGAATTTGAAAGTTGCGCGAGATGAGCTGCGCCGTATTCAGCGTTAGGTAAAGCCTGTTCAACGAGAATCCGTACTGCGCGACGATCGCCAGCAGCGTCCCGCCCGGAGAGCGCCAAAACGTGACCGCCTGCGGCGCAAAGCTCCAACT
>DASXGO010000083.1:0-1702 GCA_036489055.1 Candidatus Cybelea sp.
CCGCAAACGAAACCCGACTGTACCAAAGTTCGAGGGCGGAGAGCTGCGCGTACTCGGCCATCTTTTCCCGATACGACGCGGCCGCGGCGAGCGCGGCGTCGCGGGCTACCACCTTCGAAAAACTGCGGTCGCGCGCTGCCAGCACGAGGCTCGTGGTCAGCCGCTTGAGATCCCACTCCCACGGGCCCGGAAAGGTCTCGTCGAAGTCGTTGATGTCGAAGATCAGATTTCGTTCGGGCGTCGCGAAGCCGCCGAAATTCAGGACGTGACAGTCGCCGCAGAGCTGTACGTTCGGTCCGCTAGCCGGCGTCTCCGAAAGATCGTGCGCCTGAACGATCGCAGAGCCGCGAAAAAACGCAAACGGCGACTGAGACATGCGGTGGTAGCGCACCGGGATGAGGCCGGGAATACGATCCGCGTTCGATTGCTCGATGAGCTGGAGTGCATCCGCCGAATCGTCGCGCGCATTGTGCACGGCATGGCTGGAACGCGGACACGTCGCTCGAAGCGCGCGGCCCTGCTCGTTATTAACGGACGGCAAATCCAACGCCGATCACTTCGGCGCTCGCTCCGTGTCATCCTGATGCGCCATAAGGGTACTGAGGCTTACCGAGTCGAAGCGCGGAGATGTTACTCGGAGAGGATTGCATATGGAACGTCGGGGTTTCTTATATGCGCTGGGCGCATCGGCGTTTGCACTGCCGCTGCTGGGCGCAGCGCCTATGGAAGCGGCGGACGAGCCGCTCCGGCGCGCGCTCGTACTGAGCGGCGGCGGAGCACGCGGCGCGTACCAGGCGGGAGTCATCGGCGCGCTCGCGGCGACGGCCGGCCTCCGCGACGGCTCGCCGCTGCCGCCGTACGAAGTCGTCTGCGGCGCTTCGATCGGCACGCTCAACGGCTGGTTCGTCGCAACCGGTCAGTATTCGCTGCTTCAGCAGCTCTGGTACACGATCGCGCGGCAAGACCTTATGGAAGTGAAGCCGCAATACGCCGCCCTGCACAACCCGCAGAGCGGAGTGCTCGACCGTGCCGTGTCGGCGTTTCGCCTGATCGGCCTCGCGCGAAATCAGACGGCGCTGCTTAACAGCGAGCCCGTCTTAAAGTGGATCGCTCGCGAGATGGACCCCGAAACGCCACTCGTCATGCCGCTCGTCTTTTCGGTGACGAACCTCTCGCTTCAGCGGCCGGAATACTTTTACGTCCGGCCGCAAAACGGGGAAGGCGATATACCGAAGCGGGTCACTCACGCGCTGCGGCTGACGCTGGGACCGCATACGGTCGTGCGCGAGGTGACGCCCGATCTGCTGCACCGTGCGCTTTTTGCCTCTGCCGCGATTCCGATCGCGTTCGATCCCGTCGAAATTCCAAACCCGGACGGAGCGACGAACGAATACTGCGATGGCGGAGTCGCGAGCAACTCGCCGGTCGGCATCGCGCACGCACTTTCCCAGGGCGCGGACGTCGTTTTGCTCGACCCGCCGTTCGAACCGGACACGACCTACGACAATGCCGTGGAAGTTGTCTTTGCCGTGTACGGCACGATGCAGCGAAAGATACTCGAGACGGAGATGCGCAACGCGTACTTTCAATCGATCGGCAAACGAACGTTCACCGAGCTTGGCCCCGCGGAGGTAGCGCGGGCCGAGCGCGAAAACCCGGCACTAGGAAAATTGATGGAAGCGGTTCCGATCACGTCGTTGCG
>DASXGO010000173.1:0-2947 GCA_036489055.1 Candidatus Cybelea sp.
TCTCTTCGGGGACGGCGCCGGCGCCGTCATCCTGCAGCGCTCCGAGGAAGACAGCTTTCTGGCCTCCGATTTGGGCGCTGACGGCAGCCGCCCGGAGCTGCTCTACGCGGAAGGCAGCGGCGCTCGGCGCCCGCTCGACCACGCGGCGCTCGATGCGAAGGTGCATCTCATCCACATGCAGGGCCGCGAGACGTTCAAGCTCGCCGTCCAGCGCATGGTTGACGCAACCGGATCGGTGCTGAAAAAAGCCAATCTCACCAAGGCCGACATCACGTTTCTCGTTCCGCATCAGGCGAACCGGCGCATCATTGCCGCGATGGCGCGTTATTTGGATTTGCCCGATGAAAAAGTGGTCGTCAATATCTCCGAATACGGCAACACGTCGGCCGCATCGATTCCGATGGCGCTCTCGGAGACCGTGCGCGCAGGCCTGATGAAGCCCGACGATCTCATCGTCTTCGTCGCCTTCGGCGGCGGCTTGTCATGGGGCGCCGTGGCCTGGCGCTGGACCGGCTGATGCGGCTCGCGGTCGTCTTTCCCGGGCAGGGCTCGCAGTGCGTCGGCATGGGCTGCGACATAGCGGCGCATTCGCTCCCGGCGCGCGCGACCTTCGAGCGTGCTTCCAAGCTGCTCGGCTACGATCTGCTCGAGCTCCAACGGGAAGGGCCCGAGGAACAGTTGCGCGAGACCGAGTTCAGCCAGCCGGCGATCTTCACGACGAATCTTGCGCTTTATAATGCCGCCGGTGCGGCGGTCGCGCCCGTCGTCACGGCCGGCCACTCGTTTGCCGAGCTCTGCAGCTTGGTGATCGCGTCGTCATTAGATTTCGACGCTGCGCTGCATATCGTGAGCGAACGCGGAAAGGCGATGCAGGCAGCAGCGCAACATACGCGCGGCGGCATGTCGGCGATCCTCGGCCTCGACGCGGCGCAGGTGCGCGCGGTGCTGGAAAGCGTCCGCGACCGCGGGCGGGTCGGCTTGGCGAACTTCAACTCGCCGACGCAGATCGTTATCAGCGGCGAGTTGGATGCAGTTGCTCGCGTTGGCCAAGCGACGCTCGAGGCCGGCGCGAAGCGTGTCGTGCCGCTCAACGTTTCCGGCGCATGGCACAGCGAGCTGATGGAACCGGCGGTGGCGCGCCTGCGCGCGGCGGTGGAAGCAGCAAGCTTCGCAATGCCCGCGTTCGACGTCATCTCGAATGTCGACGGGCGGCCGTATCGCGACGTCGAGACAATCAAGGCCAACTTGATTCGGTCGGTCGTCGATGAGGTTCGGTGGCACGACACCGCGGAGCGACTCATCGGATACGATCCGGAGATGATCGTCGAGTTCGGGGCGAGCGGCGTCTTGAGCGCGTTGATGCGGCGTATGAGCGGCACCGCTCCAACCGTGCTCGTCAGCGATTTCGCAGGCGTCGAGAAACTGCGTTCGGCGATTGAAGGCGCCGCCGCCGGCGTATGACGTTGAACGGAAGAGTCGCGCTGATTACGGGTGCGAGCCGCGGCATCGGGCGCTCCATCGCGGAAACGCTTGCCGCGCGCGGCGCCGATGTCGCGCTGATCGGCCGCGATATGGAGGCGTTGCGCGAGACGGCCGCGCGCTGCGCGAACGCACGTCCCGGTGCGACCGCCGAGGTTTACCAAGCCGACGTCATCGATCGCGACGCCGTCGAGCGCGTCGTGGCCGACGTGATGGAACGATTTTCGCGAATCGATTTCGCGATCTCCAATGCCGGTCAATCGATCGATGCGCTACTCTTGCGCCTCAAATCCGAGACGATCGATCGTATGCTCGACGTAAATCTGAAATCCGCCTTCTACCTCTGCGCCGCCGTGGCGAAGCCGATGATGAAGCAGCGCGCAGGCTCGATCGTGCTGGTGACGAGCATCGTCGGCGTAATCGGGAATGCGGGCCAGGCGGCGTATTCCGCCTCGAAGGCGGGTCTCATTGGGCTCTGCAAATCATTGGCAAAGGAGTTGGGTTCGAGGAATATAAGAGTCAACGCCGTCGCGCCGGGTCTCATCGAGACCGCCATGACCGAGACCATGCCCGACGCCGCTAGGGAATTTTTAGTCAAGCAAGCCGCTCTCGGCCGAGCCGGGACGCCCGAAGACGTCAGCCGAGTCGTAGCCTTCCTGTGCTCCGACGACGCGGGGTACATCACCGGACAAACGCTCGTGGTCGATGGCGGCATCTTGATGTGATCCTTCGTTTGTCCTTCGACAAGCTCGGGACAAGCTCAGGACAAGGCAATTCTGAAAGGAGACGTAATGTCCACCACCTTCGATAAAGTAAAGAAGATCATCGTCGAGCAGTTGGGCGTCGACGAGTCCGAAGTGACGCCCGAAGCATCGATCACCGACGATCTCGGTGCCGATTCGCTCGACCAGGTCGAGCTGGTGATGGCGTTCGAGACCGAATTCAACATCGACATTCCCGACGAGGAAGCGGAGAAGATCAAAACGGTCGGCGATGCGGTGAAGCGCATCGACGAGACGACGGCGGGCTCTTCGACCTCCTAGCGACGATTTGTTCGACCAACTCCAGGAACGCCTCGGCGCTATCTTCGAGCGCCTAAGTGGGCGCGGGCGGATCACCGAAGGCGAAGTCAACGAGGCGCTTCGCGAAGTTCGCGTTGCGCTGCTCGAGGCTGACGTCTCATTAGGCGCGGCAAAGGCGTTCGTTAACCGCGTCAAGGAGCGCTCCGTCGGCGCAAATATAATGGAGTCGCTGACGCCGGCGCAGACGATCGTCAAGATCGTATACGACGAGCTCGTCGAACTGCTGGGGCCCTCCACCGGCTCGGGAAAGGCGCGGCTGCAGTTCTCCGACGCGCCGCCCTCGGTTCTAATGCTGGTTGGATTGCAAGGCTCCGGAAAGACGACGCAGGCCGGAAAGCTGGCGCTGCGTCTGAAAGAGCAGGGCCGGCGATCGCTCTTGATTGCAG
>DASXGO010000194.1:0-2799 GCA_036489055.1 Candidatus Cybelea sp.
CCGGATTCCGGAGCGGAACGAGAGCACGTCACCGAGATATTGGTTCATGCCTTCATAGACCCAGAGCAAATCCGTCAGTTGGGGAACCTGAAAGTTTGGAGTCGTTAAGTCGGCTGGGCGCCGGTATTTGCCGTTCCACGAGTGGGAGAACTCGTGGGTGATCAAATCGCCGCCGGCGAGCGACCTTTCCGGTTCGGTGAGAAAATCGTCGGGCGCGCGATCGTCACTCGATTGGTGATGCTCGATCCCTGCGAAGCCGATTGCGTCGCTCAGCGTAAGCAACGCGTGATAGTCGTAAAAGTGCCGCGAGCCGTACATTGCAAAGGCCTCGGCCGGTACGCGTTGATATGCCTGCAGCAGCGTCGCGGGGATCTCGAGATCCTCGGGAAAATCGGCGAAAGCGTCGAGCTCAACAAACGTTGACCCCTCGCGCCAGAGGTTCCACTTGCGGACGTAGTGGCCCATGTCGAGCGGGGAATCGACGAGCTGGTTGAGCGCCGTCACGGCAAAGTCGATGCGGTTGCCGCTAATCCGGTCTTGACGCAAGGCGCTGGCGTATTGCCACCCTTGGGGCAACACGATCGACGGCTTGACGTAATACTCGTGCGAGTCGATGCCGTCCTGATAGAGCAGCGCGCGATTCCAATTGAGGATCGCGACCGAATGCGTCGCCATCGTATCGTCGGGAGCGTTCATCAGCACGTCAAACGCAACGTCGATTCCGTCGGCGCCCGCCGGAACGTTCACGTGAAAGGCGTATGGATCGGTGGGATCGCGCCGCCAGTCTAGCGCGGTTCCATTTGACGACATACGCAGCGCTGCGAGATCGTTCAGCGGTCCGGTCGGCCCGTGCTCGCCTGGAATCCATTTCGGATAGACGACCGTGAAGCTGCCGGGCGCGGCGGGAATACGCTCGCGCACCTCCATAAGGCCGTCATCCGCGCGCGATGCATCCACCACGAGGGTCGCCGGGCGCTGGCGAGTTGCGTACGGTGTCGCTGCCACGAAGCCCGCAGTCGCCAGAAATGGTACGAGCATGTTGGTCCGGTTCTGACGATGTCCGTGCCGCCCTTCGACCGGCCCAGCGGCAGGTCCGCGGCCCGCAAACCACCAAGAGGCCACGGTTCTTCGCCATCCCCGCTTTCCTACGGAGGTCGATATAACCACGTGAAGATCGTGGTGACGGTTAAGCTCGTTCCGGATCCCAACGCCGAAAAGAGGATCGACGCACAGACGAAACGGCTCGTGCGTAGCGGCGTGGAGACCGTTCTCAACCCCTACGACGAATACGCGCTCGAGGCGGCTCTACAACTGAAGGAGCGCGCCGGCGGAGATTCGCGGGTGACCGTCTTCTCGATGTCGCCCGAGCCGTTGCGCGAAACGTTGCGCAAGGCGCTCGCCATGGGCGCAGACGACGCCGTGCTCCTTTCCGATTCGGGGCTCGAGGGGAGCGACGTGTGGGCAACCGCGTACGCAATCGCCGCTGCGCTGCGCAAGCTGGAGTTCGATCTTCTTGTCGTCGGCGGCCTGACGGACGACAGCAGCACCGGCGCGGTACCGGGCGCGCTGGCCGAGCATCTGGGGCTTCCGTGCATAACGAACGCGCGGAAGATCGAAATTACCGACGGCGGCCTGCAAGTCGAGCGCGAGACCGACGTCGGCTACCAAACGATTCGCGCGCCGATTCCGTCGCTGCTGACGACTGCGCTGACCTTCGGCGAGCCGCGATACGCGTCGCTCAAAGGCATCATGGGTGCCAAGAAAAAGACGATCGCCGCGACGACCCTCGGCGAGCTGGCATTGAATCTTCCCGTCGGCGCCGCCGGCTCGAAGACCGAGCTGCGCAGCTTCGCGCCTCCGCCGCCGCGCAGCAAGGGACGCACGGTCGAGGTTTCGGACGGAGCCGCCGGCGCGAACGCAATCTTCGAGTTTCTCCAAGAGAAGAAGCTCGTTTAGGTAGGCTGCAGATGAAGAACGTTCTCGTATTCGCGGAGCACCGCCACGGCAAGACGCGCAAGGTTACGTTTGAGCTCGCCACCGCGGCTCGCCGAATCGCCGACGAGCTTGGCGGCAAGGCCGCTGCCGTCGTTCTGGGCAGCGGCGCCGCGCAGCTGGCGGAAGAACTGCAAGCCTATCCGCTCGATACGATCTACCTCAACGACGATCCGGCGGTCGATGAATACTTGCTCGACCCGATCGTCGATTATCTGGAATCGGCGGCGAAGACGGTAGGCCCGTCGCTTGTCTTGATTCCGAATACGCTCTCGGGGCGCGACGTCGCCGGTCGCTTGATCGTCCGACTCGGCGCGGGAATCGTCGCTGACGCGGTCGAGGTGAACGTCGAGGGCGGCACGGTCGTTTGCGTCTCGCCAAAACTAGGCGGAGCCCTCGTCACCCACTGCGCATTACTGCCTGCCGAGTACGGGGTCGCAACGATTCGACCGAGCGCATTCGCGGCCGCACGCGGCATAGCCGGCGCGGCCGTTGTCGCGCTCGAGAAATCCTCGAAGAATTACGCCGCGGTCATTGAGCAGGACGTCGAAGAAGGCGCGACTGAGATGGCGCTCGAGGAAGCGCCCGTCGTGGTTGCAGGGGGGCGTGGGCTTGGCGGACCGGAACCGTTCGACTCGTTGTTGAAACCATTGGCGGCGGCGCTCGGAGGCGCCGTCGGAGCGTCGCGTGCGGCTGCCGACGCGGGATGGGTCCCGTACAACTTGCAAATCGGACAAACCGGAAAAACAGTCACTCCGAAACTCTACATTGCGGTCGGGATTTCCGGTGCGATTCAGCACAAGGTCG
>DASXGO010000198.1:0-3183 GCA_036489055.1 Candidatus Cybelea sp.
TCCCGCCCGTAGCATCTCGCGCACCTGCGTGCCGCTGAGCGTCACGTGGTTTTCGGGGTCGTGGTTGCACGTCTTCTGCGACGCCATCGACTGACAGCGCCGGCAGTAGAAGCTGTTCTCGAACTTCAGCGGCATGATGCCCAGCTCCGCGGGATCGAACTCGCTGAAGAGCTTCTGCGCGTCGTAGGTTCCGTAATAACTTCCGACGCCGGCGTGATCTCTGCCGACGATGAAGTGCGTGCAGCCATAGTTCTTGCGAATCATCGCGTGAAAGATCGCTTCACGGGGACCTGCGTAGCGCATCGCGGCCGGCATCGTGCTGAGCAAGACGCGATCTGCGGGATAATAGTTCTCGAGCAGCGTGCGATAGCAACGCATACGCACGTCGGCCGGAATATCGTCGCCCTTCGTTTCGCCCACCAGCGGATGGAGCAACAAACCGTCGACGATCTCCAGCGCGCATTTCTGAATGTATTCGTGTGCGCGGTGCACCGGATTGCGGGTCTGGAAACCGACGATCGTCTTCCATCCGCGCCGTTCGAACTCGGCGCGAGTCTCCGAAGGCGTCAGACTCTCGGGATTGCGTTCGCGCGGCAAGACCCAAACGGGGCCGCCGACGAGCACGTCTTTGCGTTCGTAGAGCGCCGCGACGCCGGGATGCTGCTCCTCCTCGGTACGGTAGACGTTGCGCGCCTCGCGCGCTTTGTCGTACTCGAAGACGTCTTCGACCTCGATCACGCCGCGCAGCTCGCCCTCACCGTCGTACAGGGCAGCCCGGCTGCCGGGCGTCGGCGCTTCGTCGCGACCGACGGCCAACACCACCGGAATGCTCCAGGGCAATCCGCTTGCCAGCCGCATGGAATCGACGACCGGTTCGTAGTCCTCGCGCGTCATGAAGCCGGTCAGTGGACTGCACGCGCCATTTGCGATCAACGCGAGATCGTTGAGCTCGCGACTCGTTAGCGTGAGCGCGCGCAGCGCCTTGCTCTCGTCGCGCAGCTCGCGCTCGACTTCCGGCGCATCCGCCGTGCGATGAATCAGTTTTCCGCCGTGTGGTGCGATCATAACGTGCCTTCCACCTCGGTCAACGCTGCCGAATTCAGCTTCGGCAGATAGCCGCGCTCTTTGAGCTCGGCGAGAATTTTGCCGACGCTCTCCTCGACGCTCTCGACCTCGCTGTCGACGACGACGTCGGGGTTCGAGGGTGCCTCGTACGGATCCGAAACGCCGGTAAAGTGTTGCAGCTCGCCTGCGATTGCTTTTTTATAGAGGCCTTTGACGTCGCGCCGCACGAGTTCGTCGAGCGAGCATCGAACGAAGACTTCGACGAAGCGCGCGTTGCCGATGCGCTCGCGCGCTTGCGCTCTCGCTTGCGCGTACGGCGAAATCGCGGCGGTAATCACCGCGGCGCCGTGCTTGACGAGCAGCGATGCGACGAACGAGATGCGAGCGATGTTCGTGTCGCGATCTTCGCGGCTGAATCCAAGACCTTTGGAGAGATGGGTGCGGACCTCATCGCCGTCGAGTACCTCAACGCTGCAGCCGCGCGCGGCGAGTTCGGGCGCCAGCCGTTCGGCGATGGTGCTTTTGCCCGCGCCGGAGAGACCGGTAAGCCACACGGTGAATCCCTGGTTCAACTGGTATTCCTTTCTGGACGCTCTGGAAGGCATGTAAGGGCACCCATCACTCAAAGCGGGCTTCGAAGAAAGATGACCCAGGACTATTTCTTCGGCCTCCGACCCGGCATCTCCGGCCAGGCGAGCGCGGAGAAAAACCGGGGATTCGGCCGGTCAGGAGCTTTTGAGCGAAAACTGCGCTTCGTGCAAACGCGCGTACGCGCCCCCCTTAGCAAGGAGCTCGTCGTGGGTCCCGATCTCGACGACTTGGCCGGCCTGGATGAAAAGCACCTTGTGTGCGCGGCGTACGGTCGAAAGCCGGTGCGCGATGATCAGCGTGGTGCGCCCGGGTAAGAGGCGATCGAGAGCTTGCTCGATCATCGCCTCGGAGTGAGTATCGAGCGCACTCGTTGCCTCGTCGAGTATGAGGATGCGCGGATCGCGCAGCACGGCACGCGCGATCGCGATCCGCTGACGCTCCCCGCCCGAGAGGCGAACGCCCCGCTCGCCGACCTGCGTCCCGTAGCCGTCGGGAAAGTTTTGCACGTAGTCGTCGACGTTTGCGTCCCGCGCCGCCGCACGCACCTCGTCGTCGGACGCACCTTTGCGGCCGTAGCGAATGTTTTCGAGGATGGAACCACGGAAGAGCTGCACGTCCTGCGGAACGATCGCGATGGCGGCGCGAAGGTCGCTGAGCCGCACGCCGGCGATATCCAGCCCGTCGAGCAGAACGTGCCCCGCTTGAGGCTCATAGAAACGCGGCACCAGATTGACCATCGTCGTCTTGCCCGCGCCCGAAGGCCCGACCAGCGCAACGACTTCACCGGCTTCGATCGTCGCGTTGACGTCCCGCAGCGCCGGCGGCTCATTCGGTTTGTATCGCAGCGTGACGTTGACGTACTCGATGCGCCCGCGCACTGCCGTCAGGGGCGTCGCTTCAGACGAATCGCGCGCCTCCACAGGCAGGTCGAGCAGCTCGAAGACACGCCCGGCGCCGACGATCGCTTTGCTGATGTCGCCGAAGAAGGCGGCGACGCGATTCATCGGATTCATCAGATTCACGAGCAGGCCCCAATACATGAAGACTTTGCCGGTATCGAGCCTGCCGACGAGCACTTCGCGGACCGAGAGCCAAATGATCCCGACGACGGCGCCGACCATGATCGTCGAAATGACCAACGGCTGCGTCTGAATGAACTGCGTGAGCTTCATGTACGCACCAAAGAAGTCGTCGTTCCGGCTGCGAAAGCGCGCGATTTCGAACTCTTCGCGGCCAAATGACTTGACGACGCGCTGACCGCCCAAGACCTCCGAGAGGTTGGCCGTGAGGTCTGCGATTCGCGCTTGCGCGCGCTGCGTGCTTATGGAAATCAGACGCTGAAAATTCGAAACTATGACCGAGACGATCGGCGCGACGAGCACCAGTGAGAGCGTCAGCACCCAATCCAAATAAATCATCGTGGCGAATGACGAGATAAAGGTGGCGAGCGCGACGACGAGCTGCGGCACCGAAACGCTGACGGCGTCGATCATGATCTGCAAATCGGTCGAGAACCGGGCGATCAGC
>DASXGO010000220.1:0-3260 GCA_036489055.1 Candidatus Cybelea sp.
GTTTTACTATCTGCGCGCGCGTCACTGGTGGATCGCCGGTGCGATCGGTTTCCTCGCCGCACTGACCCGAGTCGAAGGCGTTCTGCTAATCGTACCGTTCGCCATCGAATGGTGGTCGCAACGAAGCGCCGGCGGCGAACGCCGTATTACGGATCTCGTTCCGGGGCTCCTCATTCCGCTGGGGCTCGCGGTCTACATGGCATATCTCTGGGTCCTGCGCGCCGACCCGCTCTACTTCTCGCACGTTCAAATTCACTGGAATCGCCATCTGGCGCCCCCATGGATGAGCTTGGTGAACGCGTTCGGCAAAGTAATCCATGGGGCCGGTCCGCAGTTGGTTGCGACTCAATCGCTCGAAATCGCGTTCACGCTCTTGATGATCGGCGTGCTCTTAGGCGGTTGGCGGAGCTTGCGGCCATCGTATATTGCCTACATGGCGCTCTCGATTCTGGTGCCGATGTCGACGTCGAACCTCATGTCGATGCCGCGCTTCGCACTCGTGCTCTTCCCGATGTTTGTCATCCTCGCGCGGTGGGGCGAGCGACCGTGGGTCAACAACGTCATTCTTGCGTTCTCGCTTCCGCTGCTCGGTCTCTTCACCGTGCTCTTCGCAGATTGGTACTGGGTTGCGTGACGCAGCCGCGCCGAGCGTGATGCGGGCCCTGGGTCAGCGGCGCGGGGTCCGCCAGTTCGTTAAGTTTGGAATCGTCGGTGCATCCGGAACGATCGTCAACTTCATCGTAGCGCACGCCCTCGAGAAGACGACCGGTTTTTCATGGTTTGCCGACTTTTCGATCGGTTTTATGGCCGGCGGGCTCTCGAACTATCTTCTCAATCGCGTCTGGACGTTTCGATCGAAGCGCAATCCGTGGATCGAAGGCTCTCAGTTTCTCGGCGTTTCGGCGATTGCGCTTCTGGCCGGCAACCTCGTCATCGCCGTCGCGCAGCGCGTCGGATTCCATCACTTTACTGCGACGTGGCTGGCTGCGACGCTCGCCGGCGTTTTCATCAACTTCTTCCTAAACAAATACTGGACGTTCCGACACCTCAATTGAAAACGTATTGGGGAGTCGCGCTGGCTGCGATCCTCTTCATCGGGCTCGCGCTGCGGCTCCATGGCATTCACGCTCCGATGCTCGATCATCCCGGCTGGAGGCAGGGCGATACCGCGGCGATCGCACGAAATTTCGTCCGGCTGCGGTTCGATATCATGTATCCGCAGACGATGTACAACGGGCCGCCGCCGAACTACGTCGAGCTCGAGCTGCAAATCGTGCCCTTCCTGGCGGCTCTGCTCTATAAGTTCTTCGGCATTCATCCAATCTTCGGCCGGCTAATCACGCTGGTATTCAGTCTCGCGACCGTCGCGACGCTCGCATATTTCGCCCGCTGGCTCTTCGGAAGCGCCGTCGCCGGCCTTACCGCAGCGTTCTTCTATGCCGTCTTCCCCGGCAGCGTCTATTACGGCCGCACGTTCATGCCGGACGGGGCGATGACGTTCTTTTTGACTGCTGCGCTCTTTGCCACGTCGCTCTATCTCACTGCCGACGCGCGACGGCCGGCGCGTTTGCTGGTGCTCGCGACGGCACTCCTGACGCTTGCGTACCTTGCAAAGCCGGTCTCCGTGCTCGCGATCGTGCCGGTACTGGCAATGACGGTAGCGCGTCTCCGTGCGAAGGGCGGTCCGGTGCTCTTCCCCGCTGCCGTGCTCGTCGCGATACCGCTCGTGATTCTGGCGCTGTACGATCGTCGCATCGCGTCGTATGCCGAATGGCATTGGGCGAGCGGCATCACCCGCTTGCACGTGCTTCCGGCTCTGCGCGCCTCCTTCGCCGGCGCCGGCGCCTTCGCGGCCAAGCTCGCAAGTCTCCGGATCGTCCTGGGCATGTTGCGCGAAACGATGCTGGGGCGGATTTCCTTTGCCCTTGCGATCGTGGGATTCGTCGCCCTTCCTTGGATCCGCGCACGAACGAAAGCGTTGCTCTGGTGGTGGCTCATCGGCGGGTTGCTCTACGCATACGCCGTCGTAACGGTCGAACGGGTGGATTACTATCTCTATCCGCTGCTACCGCTCGCCGCGCTCGTCATCGGCGGCCTTTTCGCCCACCTTGCCGCTGCTCTCCGCCGCGCCGATCTCGCGCCGCCGTCGCGCCTTGCGCTGCTTTCGATCCTACCGATCGTCGCGCTGGCGACGCTTGCCTCGAGCCGCGCACCGGTTGCGCCGTATTACGGCTACAACGGCGACGCGTACCGTAATGCGGTGGCCGTCGCCGCCGCACTCCCGCACGACGCCTTGATCGTGATGGGCCATTACGGCCCTGACGTGCAATACTATATCGATCGCTTCGGCTGGCAAGAGGATCCTCGCCTGTGGACGCCTTTCGACGAAGAGAGCGCGATCCGCAAGGGCGCACGTTATTTCATTTCGATCGAAGACAACCGCATGCAGAGCAACGTCGAGCTCTGTGCGTGGCTGCAGCGGTTTCCGCCGCTCCGTTATGGCGGCGCGTGGCCGGTTTACATCACGGACCCTGCGCTCGTCTCCCCCAAAGCGGAGCGATTTTGGCATGAATTCCGCGCAGCCGAGCGGACCGGGGCGGCTCGCGCCTTTCTCGACGCAAACGGCGTTTGCCGGCTGGCGCGCCGGCCTACAGCGCGTTAAGCGTTCTCAGCAGCGCTTCAAATGCATCCGGTCCCACGGCGATGCTGCCGCGGAACGGAAAATCGAGCGACATCACGAGGAAGAGCACCAGTCCGATCATCAGGCTCAAACCCCCGATCATGACCTGCTGCATGACCGTGGCATCCCACCCGAATAGATAGGTGAACGCGACGGTAAGGTACGCTCCTAGGATGAGAACGACCCACATGATTTCGTTGATTCCAACGAAGTCGAGCGTCCGGCGCGACTGGCGGTCGTTCCAGGCGGTCTCTACCGAAACGAGCATACGCGCCTGAAGGTTTTGCAGGGCGGGCGAGGTGACGGCCAGCCCGCGCACCTCCCGTCCGATGCGTTCCATCAGCGCATCGGAGATGCGCCCCTTTTCGCCGTTTCGCATGTCCGGCCACTCCACGTAGACGATCGAGCGCGCGTACACCTTGACGAGTTCGCGCAATGCCGTACCCCGCGGAAAGTTCTCCGCGTCGCGATAGATGGTCGCAAGCGCCTCGGCTTCTTCGTAGCTGCGCGCCTCGGCTGCCTGGAAGCGTTCCCAAACGCCGATCGCTACGAATGCGAGCAGGACGGCGTAGATGACGCC
>DASXGO010000271.1:0-6903 GCA_036489055.1 Candidatus Cybelea sp.
TGTTTCTTATGGCCGGAGCGCTTCTGCGATCGCTCGCGGAGAACCAGCCGTTCACAGACGGAAACAAGCGCGTTGCCTGGACCGCGGCGATGGTGTTCCTCGAAATCAACGGTGTCAGCGTAGAAGCGACTGAAGACGCGGCCGTGAAGATGATGCTGATGGTCGCCGCCAAAGAGCTGGACGTCGCAGGAATTGCCGAGTTCCTAGCACAGCGCGCGACGCCGGCGCCGCCAGCCCAACGTCGTTAGCAAATGCGTAACAACTTTCGTATTCTATAACGTACTTGCCGGCGGAATGGGTCGGTTCTAGAGGCTGCGCGCTGGGAGCGAAATCGTTGGTATGGTCGCCGAGTCGCGAAGCGTCCTTTGAACGCGGACCATCGCGGGGAGAAAAATGGGGAGAACGCGGCATAACGGCCCGAAAAGCCCGACGGCGCAAGCATCTTTGCAAGCAGACTCACTGCTTCGCATGTAAGGGGTCGGGTGTTCGAGTCCCCCCATCTCCACCAAGAAACGCGCCGATTACGTGTGACCGAAGCGTGCCGACGTATAGTCACGCAGCGGTTTAGAGACGCGACAGCGGATCTCGAACTTAACCCAGATATTGATGCACGAATGCGATCGCCATGCTGCCTTCGCCGACCGCGGCGGCGACGCGTTTGATCGATCCCGCCCGAACGTCGCCTACCGCAAAGATTCCTGGAACTGACGTCTCGAGCAAGTACGGCTGCCGCTGGAGCCGCCAATCGGTACGATCGAACGCCGCCGGTCCGGTCAGTACGTAGCCGTCGTCGTCGCGAGCGATCCGCAAAGGCAGCCACGACGTTTCCGCGTCCGCCCCGATCAGTATGAATAGTGCCGAGGCATCACGCCGCGTCGCTTTGCCGGTCAGACGATCGGCGACATCGATTGCCTCGAGATGCTTCTCACCGTAGGCATTAACGAGTTCCGCATGCGTTTGAACGGCTACGTTTGGCTTGTTCCCCAATTGCTCGACGAGATAGTGCGACATGCTTTTCGCGAGCGAGTCACCGCGCACCAACAACGTTACTGACCGCGCGAAGCTCGAAAAGTTTACCGCGGCCTGCCCCGCCGAGTTACCGCCGCCGACGAGAAAGATATCTTGTCCCAGGACGAAACGTGCTTCGCCGGGGGCCGCGCCATAGTAAACACCTCGTCCCAGAAGCCCATCGACGGAAGCAATGTTGAGATGACGCCACGTAACCCCGCTGGCGACGATGATCGCCCTGGCGCGCACCGAATCACCTCCATCGAGCGTTAGCGTACGCGAATCTGGGTCGACCCTCGTCACGTCGCGCGTGACGATGATGTCAGCGCCTAAACGCTTGGCCCGTTCCAACGCGCGGTGCGCAAGGTCGTCGCCCGAAATACCAAAGGGAAAGCCAAGATAGTTTTCGATTCCCGACGACGTGCCGGCCTGGCCGCCTGGAGCTTCGCGCTCGAGCAGCATCGTCGAAAGCCCCTCGGAAGCGCCGTAGACGGCTGCCGCCAACCCTGCGGGCCCGGCGCCGACGATCACGACGTCGTATTCGGAGCGCGTCGCTGACACGCAGAGGCCGATTGCCTTGGCGAGCTCTCGAATGGAGGGGTGGCTCAACAGTTTGCCGTCGCGCAGGCGAACAACCGGATAAGGGCCGGGAGCTTCTGGTGCGACTGAATCGTAGTCGACGGAGTTGCGCTGAAGGAAGTCGCGCAAAATATGCGTCTCGTTATCCCATTGCGGCCCGATAACCGCGATCGGTTGGGATGGCCCCTCGGCAGCAAGGTCCTGAAGGCCGCCCACTCGCTCCATAGCCAACGCATCGATCGCGGAAGAAAGGCTTGGTGCTGAAGACGCGACAACGTGAAAATCCTTCGGTTCGATACGCATAATGCGCGAATTTTGCGCGGCACGAAAGCTGACCGCGTACGGTGTGTTCAAAGCGAATGGCAGCTCGCCGAACGTTTCGCCTGGTGCGCGGGCGCCCATCGCGCGCTCGACGCCGTCGACAACCTTTACAACTTCAACGCGCCCCTCCATTAGGACGAACAGTGCACGTCGAGTTTCGCCTTCGTGAATAACGTACTCCCCTGCGAGGAGCCTCAGATCGGCACTCGTCTTTGCCAAATACTCCAGCTCTCTATCGCCGAGTTCGGAAAATAGCGGCACGACGCGCAAGTCTTCGCGAGTGAACATCTGAAATTTTATCTAACAGCCATTCAGTTGGCGTGGGTCAAACAGTATTCCGGCCGTGTCTTCCCATCGATCCGATACTTCTTGGGCCGGACTTAAAAGCGACTACTCGTGTCCAGCGGCTTAGCCGGGATGAGCGTTCGTCGACGAGAACCTTTGCAAGTCGCGGTTGCTGGTTGCTCGGAAGGGTGCGCCCCTCATTGACTCCAGCCTTGACCGCGCGTTTTCGCCCAATACCGTGATGTGATTCTCCCCCCGCCTGCTTGCAAATCTCGGCAGACCGGACGCTCCAGTACGCCGCGAGCGCATCCTTACGGGATGTTTATCACGAGTTTCCCGCGCGCGTGCTTAGCGGGATCGAGCAAGTCAGTTAGTGCCTGTGGAGCTTGCGCCAGATCATATGTGCCTCCGATTTCAACGCGCAATTTGCCTTCCGCGGATCGATGCGCGAGATCTTCCAAATCGCCGTCCTGCGCCGTCAGCTGAATGTAGTGAACTTTTACGTTTTTCCTGAATGCGTCTTGTCCCGGACCGCCAAGCGAAGAAACGAGCGTTCCGGACTCCCGCAATACTTCGGCATCGCGAAGCAGCGTCTCGCCTCTGTTTACGACATCCAAGACCGCGTCGATGCCTTTGGGGTAGCGCTGAACCATTTGCGTTATGACATCCCCGCCCGCGTAATCGATGACCTCGTCGGCGCCAAGCTGGTGCATATACTGCTTGTCTCCCGCCTTGCCGGTCGCGACGACGCGCACGCCTTCGGCTTTGGCCAGCTGCGTGGCGAAAAGCCCGAGACCGCCGGTCGCGCCAATGATCAGCACGATTTGACCCGCCTTCAGGTTAGCGGCTCGCACCATCGTGTTCGCTGTGAGTCCGGCTTCCGGAATCGCCGCGGCTCGTTCGAAATCCAGAGCGGTTGGTTTTCGCGCGAGCTTCTTGTCATTTGCCGAGATCAAGGCGTACTGGGCGAACGTGCCGCGGGGGAACTGCGCGAGCACCGCGTCGCCTTTGCGCCAATTTTGGATGCCTTCTCCGATGTCGATTATCTCACCGGCCCCATCCATTCCCGGGACGTATGGGAACTCGACGGGTACCCAATCCTTCACCCTGCCCGTGATAATCTCTACGTCGAACGGGTTGACCGCCGCCGCGTGCATCCTCACGAGCAAAAAGCCATCTTTGATTTTTGGAGTGTCGACATCGGTCAACCGTGCATTTTTCGGTGGACCGTATTCGTCCACAACGATTGCCTTCATCGTTGAAACGGCAGTTTGTTGCATCTCATTCCTCCCAGATTTGCAGCGTGCCGCCTTAGGCGACGATAAGTACGACGCGAGGGATTCGCCTGTGGTTTCAAAACAACGGCAAGCATCCTTGCCTTTGCTCGCAGCACATATTTGACCGTCCTCAAAGCTGATTCCAAGGCGGGTTCCACGCGCGCTGTCGACGGCGACGACGGGCCGGTGCTCGTGACGATTGAATATCGCCTCGCGCGTGCCGCAGATCGGGCAGCATTTCTCTCTGCGCTCGACCGCTTGCAGCACGAGCGTTTGCGAGACGGAGCGAGCACGTGTGGGATTTTTGAAGATACTGCACAACCGTGCCGCTTTTTGGAGACGTTTCTCGTTGCGTCTTGGTCCGAACATTTGCGGCAGCATCAACGCGTGACCAATGCCGATTACGTATTGCAGCAGCATATAAACCAGTTACTTCAAGGCGAAGTGCAAATCACTCACTTTATCGCCCCAAGGCCATGAGCATAAACGTGGAACGTTCAGCAGCATTTGGCGCCGGCGATTTAGCTATCCTTATCGCCCTTCTCGCGCAACGCAATCACGACTGCACGCGGAAGATTCCCAAGCTCTTGCAGCATCAGCGCTTGCGTCTCTCGTATGGACTCTATGATGCCATCGCTTTGGCTTGACAAGGTGTCGAGCGCCGTGCCAACTCCATGCGCGAGCGCCAGCAGCGCCTCCGATTCATCGGGAGCATAGGCCTCGCCGTCGGGCTTGGGTCCACAGACAAGCGTGCCGACGAGGTTGCCGCGCGAGATCATGGGGAACGCAAACTCCCCGCGTAATTGCGAATCGGGAAACAGGTGCAGGTCGATTGGCTTGTTCCACGCGCGAAGCGCGACGATGCCTGAATCGTTTTCGCTCACGTCCGCCCGGCCGTCTGTGGCGCAAGCGTAAACGGCCCCGCCATCGCGAACCAAGATCGCCGCGGTTCGAGCGCTCGTGTGCTCCTTAACCGTCTGCACGGCCCGATCTAGCAGCGTGCCTCGGTCGGAGATATAGGACGCCTCGTGCGCGAAGCGACGCAACGCCGACTCATCCTCGTGCCGCTTGCGGAAAAAGACGCGATCGACGAATCGCTCGACGTACTTATGGATGTACCGCAGTGAGATGCCCAGACCGAGCGCCACGATCATTCCGATGACGGCGCTCGTCGTGTGGGTGGTGCTGGCGAGCCAGGCACTTGCGGCCCTTTCGGCCAGAATGAATGCGCCGATCACAATCGCCGAAACGATCGTGAAGACGGCGGCGCGGTTCAAGAAGAAGCCGACGTCGATCAGCCGGCGGCTTAGGGCTGCGTATGTCAGCGCGACGGGCGCGGTGAGCAAGACCAGCGTGCTAACCAAGGCCAACGACGATCGAGTCGGCGTACGATGACGACGAGCTTTCGATCACCTGTGCGATGAAAAAACAGAAAAAGGCTGCCAGAGGTACGAGCGTCCATAGCGCTCGCTGACGCTCGACGCCGCGGGATGCGACGATTGCTAGGAGACCGCAGAGCACTGCCATGAGGACCGAAGCCGCAGCGGTAAATAGCCCCGCAATGCCTTCGACGAAGGGAACCGGATCGAATCGCAGCGTGATAACCGCAGCAATCCCAACAAAATAAATCGCGGTGAGGATCGCAAGGAGTGTGTAACATAACCATTGCGTGATACGGCGAGGCCGCGAAATCGGTTGGGCGAAGCCGCTCGCGAACGCCGCCAACAAGGCCACCGACAACGGTGCAGCTACGCTTAAGGAAATATTCAAGAGAACGTCCAACCAGGCCCACGGGACCGCGAAACCGATTAAGGCGCCTGTCAAAGCAAAGGCCGTGAGCCACAACGATAGCAGCCGCATCTGCGGTACGTCGGAGCGGCGCCATGCAATCACTGCTGCAAACAGCAGAAGCCAGAGAGCCGCAAACGTTCTGAGCCACAAGTTCCACGTAAGTTTTGGCGCCTGCGGTACGACTGTAAGCTTTTCTTGCAGCGAACCTCGGTGCACCAAAAGAGTGAGAGGGCGTCCATTGAAGGGCGCTTGAAAAAGGGAATAGCGCTCGGCAAGGGTCGTCGTGCGGATGTCAATGAGGTCGCCTCGGCGAAGGCCGGCGCGGGCAGCTGGGCCGCCCGCTTCGACCGACGTAACCGCAAGATTGAAGGGCTTCGAAGAGGAGCCCGTATTGGCTCCCACCCAGCCCAGCCACGGTGCAGCGCCGGCGATGCCGGTCGCGTCAAGCACTCCTGCAACCTGGACGAGCGCTGCTAGAGCGCAAATCCCCACGAGAACCGGGCGCCAGGGGACCCGCTTCATGGTCGCGTCTTAGCCGATGTTCCCGAGGTGCCGAGGCTTTTCACTCCGGATAATCGTTTCCCAGCGTTGCGGAAACGCCTGGCACTCTCGGATGACGGAGCCTAGGGACGAAACACGCCGCTACCCAGCAAGCCGGAAGGTTGGCCGACGTCGAGGACATCGGCCTTCATTCGACCTTCCTCAAATGTAATGAGCGTACTACTCGATCACCAAAGAGCTTATTTTGTCTCCCGATAGCGTGAACGTGTGAACGAGATCAATGGGACTTCCTGGAAAGTTCCCGGTAAGATGCACGTTGACAGTGACGACGTTTCCCACTTCGCTTGCGTTCCGTGGCTCGGCCTCGTACAAGAACTTCTGCTGTACGGCTTCTTTCCACGCGCGGATGGCGCTTCTGCCTCGATAATCCCGACCTTCGTCGTGAACAAACGCGTCGTCGGCAAAGCATTCCACTTGTGCGTCGAGGTCGCGGGACTGTTGAGCTGAAAAATAGCGCCCGACCGGCGCTGGTAGGTTTAGGAGCATGGTTTTCCTCCCAGAGGATAGGGTCGTGGTGCGAAACGGCAGTCCATCGATTTAGCCGGATTCTTGCTCGACGACATCCGAGTCGACACCGCGCGGAATTAGGAAATAAAAGACTATCGCGAGGTAACACACGAAACTTACGATCGGCACAAAGAGTGCCAGTAGCGCGGCGAGCGAGTAGGTAATCCACGCGCCGCAATAGGCGCGCGCGGTTCGTGCGACCGCAGCATCCCTGACCTCGCTATAAAACGCGCGGATGCGGATCAGCCGAACAACTATCAAGTTATTAGCTGTCGCGCAGAACGCGAGAGTCACTCCATAGAGGAATGTCGACGCGCGCATCGTTGGATACGACCCGAGCGTGCTCGTTGCGAATGGAATGAAGGCGATGCCTGCCAAGAGCAACAGATTCAAGAGAACGGTCTTGCGATCGATCCGTTCTACTAGCCGGAACAGCGCGTGGTGATTTTGCCAAATGATGCCAATGACGCCGAAACTCAGACCGTAAGCGACGAGGTTGGGCCACAGCCGCAGCAAGGCAGCGGTAAGATCTCGATTTGAAGCGTAGTTCGCCCGAGGCAGAACGATACCAAGA
>DASXGO010000347.1:0-1773 GCA_036489055.1 Candidatus Cybelea sp.
GAGGGCACCCCTCCGTTCCATGACTGAACAGATTGTAGCCAATGCGCAGGTTTTAAATCCTGGAGTGAGTCTGAGAACCGCTCCCGGGCCGCACGAACCTGCTCGGGTGCTGGTCGTCGACGACGAGCGCGGTTTGCGGGAGCTGCTGCAATACGGCCTAGGGCAAGCCGGATTCGCCGTCCGGACGGTTGCCGACGGCTCGGCTGCCTTCCCCGTGCTCGAAGCGTGGGCGCCGGACGTCATCGTGCTTGACGTTATGCTGCCGGGTCGCGACGGGCTCACGCTGCTGCCTGAAATTCGAAGCCTGACGACCGCTCCCGTCGTTATGCTGACCGCACGAACCGAGTTGGACGAGAAGCTCGCCGGATTCTCCGCGGGCGCCGACGATTACGTCGGCAAGCCCTTCGATCTCGAAGAGCTCGTCGCGCGGCTACGGACGCTGCTGCGGCGCCCGCGCATCGAGCAGCACGAAACCTTGACGTATTCCGACCTCACCATCAACGCATATATGCGCACTGCGTTTCGCGGCAACCGGCGGATCGAGCTCTCGCCGCGCGAGTTCGATTTGCTGCGCATCTTCGCCGAGCGTGCCGAGCAGGTGCTGACGCGTTCGCAGCTGCTCGATCTCGTTTGGGGCATCGATCGCGACGTTATTCCCAACACCGTCGAAACGTTCGTGTCGTTTCTACGCGCGAAGATCGACAGCGGCGAGCCCGTGAAGCTGATCCAGACGTTGCGCGGTGTCGGCTATACCTTGAAAGCCACGCCCTCGTGAGCAGCCGGCTAGCGCGCCGAATTCAGACGCTCGCCGCGGTTGAAATCTCGCTGGTGCTCATCGCGCTGCTGTTGGCCGGTGCGCTGCTGGGATTTGGGGTTTACATTCGTACCCTCAACAATGAGTTGGCCGGCACGATGAATCAGCTCACGGCATCGCTGGCCCGTAATCCGCCGCCCGATGCGCGCGCCGGCGGAGCATTTGCGGCCTCGCTTTTCCTCGCAAGTGGTACCGAGATCATCTTCCTCGATGCCGAAACCCGCGTTACGGTCTTCCGGCTTCACCGCGCCGACCCGCGGATTGTCGTCACCGTTCGTAGCCGCGGCGACCTCTCGGGCGACCCGCAGCCGTCGGGGCCGTTTGCGCACTTGATCCTCGGCCTCGCGACCGCCTACGGCATTCCGCGCCTTTACGGACACGTCGGCGATCTCTACATCATCGTACGCCCGAACGACGCGACGCTCGTTTCGACGGTGCAATCCTACGCGTTGCCGCTCGCGGCAGCGCTGATCGTCGCAATCGTCTGCGGCGTGCTCATCGCGCGCGCGCTGACTCGCCAAGCGTTGCGTCCGCTCGACGACGTCACAGCCGCATTGCAGCGCTTTGCATCGGGCGACCTCACGCCGCAGTTGATCGCCGCCGACGAGCGCCAGGAACTCGGTACGCTCGCTGCCGCCTATAACGGAGCGATCGAACAAATGGAGCGCGCCTTTGCCGCGCGCGATCGCGCAAACACCTCGATGCGCCAGTTCATCGCCGATGCCGGCCATCAGCTGCGTACGCCGCTTACCGTCGTGCAAGGGTTCATTGCGATTCTGCGGCGCGGAGGCTTTGAGAGCCCGAAGGACCGCGAACACATTCTCGATACCATGAACGATCAGAGCCGCATCATGGGCTCCCTGATCGATAAGCTCATCCTACTCGAACGCTGGGAGAGCCCCGACGGCGGCGGGAAAGCATCGCCCATTGACGTGGGAACGCTCGTCGCCGATTTGGTG
>DASXGO010000406.1:0-4397 GCA_036489055.1 Candidatus Cybelea sp.
GCGGCGCTGGGCCTCCCAACAAACTGCACCGGCTGCAGTTTCTCGGGCAGAGATCTCCAGGGAGCGGATCTCTCGCGGGTTAGGTTCGTCGGCGTCGATTTCTCGCGCGCGAATCTACGCGATGCGAATCTGCGTGACGCCAACCTCACGGGCGTGGACTTTAGCCGCGCCGATCTTCGCGGCGCGGACTTCGGCGGCGCCAATTTGACGGGCGTCGATTTGATCGGTGCTCAGTTGAGCGGCGCGCGCTTTCGAGGAACGAACTTTACGGGAGCCGATTTACATGGTGACGACCTTCAAGGCCTCGATTTTTCGCTCGACGGTTTAGAAGGCGTCGACTTTTCCGGCGCCGATTTGCGGCGAACCGATTTGCACGGCGCGCGCCTGTGTTGGCGCAACGAAGATGGAAAAATCGGCTGCGCTGACCTGCGCGGCGCCGACGTACGAGGCGCCGATCTCCGCGGCGTTTTGATCTGCCGCAGCTCCGGCGGAGCGCGAAACTGCGAACCGGTCGACACCGCCACGCTGCGCCGGGAAACGCGCTCGAATCTTGACGGAGCGATTCTCTAATGGTTGGCGCCGCGCTCACCGTTCCGCACTCGACGCCCTCGCTGCAGCCGAACGCGCCCGTTGCCACGTGGAATCCAAGCGCCTCGGCCGCCCTACGGTGGGACGTCGGTCACGCGCGGGTTGCGCGAGACGAGACTGCGGTGCACATTTCGACCGACGGAAAGTTTCTCTACGTCCGCTTCGATGCTCAACAGAGCGAACCGTTGATGGCGAACCAGCACAGCGACGACACCGTGGCCGGCGGCAGCAACATCAATGGCGGCATTGCGTGGACCGACGACGCCGTTTGGGTCGATCTCTGGCCGACCGGGCCGGCGGGCTTTCAATATCAGTTCGAATCGAACCCCAACGGCGCGCACAACGAGGCATCGAGCGAGAACACCGCCTTTGCGCCTGCCTGGGAGTCGCGCGGCGCCGTCACGGCCGGCGGCTACGTCGTCACGATGGCGATACCCATCTCCGTGATACACGGGGCGCATCCGGGGACGTGGCGCGCGCAGCTCGTCCGCTACGTCCGTTCGTCCGGCGAAATGGACGTCTGGTCGTACGACGAATCGCAGACGAATCCCGACGATCCCGCTCGTGCGGGGCGGCTCAGCATCCCGACGCTGGCGAAGCCGCCGATGCCGCGGCCGCGCGTGGGGATGTACGCGCTCGGCTCGATCGCAAGCGCGCCTGCCGGCGGCAGTACGTCGCGCGTCGGCGCCGACTTTTCGATTCCGGTCGCCCAAACCGCCGCGATCTTCGGTACGCTCCATCCCGACTACTCAAACGTCGAGATCGATCAACAGTCGATTGCGCCGACCGTCTATCAGCGCGTCTACTCGGAAGTCCGCCCGTTCTTCACGCAAGCGGCGCCATACTACAACAATTTCAACTGCGACGTCTGCAACGGTTTTCGGACGACGCTCTATACCCCGGCAATTCCGACGCCCGCTCAAGGGTACGCATTCGAAGGCAAACAAGGATCGTTCGGTCTGGCGGCATTCGACGCCATCGGCGACGGCCGCAACGACTCGGCAGCAGCGTTCAACTACACTTCCGACGACAACCACTGGAACGGGGCATTCCAGCAAGTAATGGCCAATCTGCCGGGCATACACGACGTTGCAGACGAGGCCGGTGTGAGCTGGTTCAATGGAAAGTATCTCTCGGCGTACGCGAACTACGCGACCGATCGCGGAACCAACGTCCTCGACCCCGGTCAGGGAAACTGGCTCGATGCCGGCGGCGGCTTCATCAGCCAGCAGTACGCGCTCTTCGGCTCCTTCCGCGATGTCGGCAGCTACTTCAATCCCGTCGACGGGTTTAATTCGCATCCAGGAATCGTCGGTTACGGACTCTACGGAGCGCGCGTTTGGACCTTTGCACCGAAGGATTTTCTGTCGTCGTTCGGCGTCTCCGGATTCATGGACCGCTATCAGGGCCAAGGAACGACCGTGCTCGGTGAAGCGCAGAGCGACAATCAAGTTCTTCTCGATTTCCTCACCAAAGGGACTATCGATCTCCAGCTCTATTCGGGATCGGATTACTGGCGCTTCGGCACGGAACTCACGCCGATTTCACAAAACGCCGGTGTGAGCCTCACCTATCACAGCGGCATGCAGAACAACTTGGGCAACTTTCCTACGCACGGATCCTCGGCGACTCCCACGTCGATTCAATGGTATACCGGGAACTACGGAATCGGCGGGCATCTCGACACGTGGTTCCGCAACTCGACGATTCGCGTCGGCAATCGCGGAGCGCTGACGCTGACGCTTGATGACACGGCGCAGTACTTCCACGCCGCAACTCCCAAAATCCAGTGGTTTGAAGAGATCGCGTACGCCTATCAGGTAAGCTCGAACTCGTCGTTTGCCATCGGCGTGCGACAGGTGATCGGCTATCCACCGCAGCCCAACGGCGGCGGGAACTGTGCAGGTAGGTGTTCGAACATCTCGATCGCTTATCACTTGCGCCTGCGCCGGGCGGAGCTTTACGCGGCCTACGGCAATCCGAACTCGCTCATCACCGTGCCGCAGGCGATATTCAAGGTGATTTTCTACGCCGGCGGAGAGAAGGGCACGTGAAACCGTGCGGAGCGTCGAACGGTATGAGGATCATGCGCTTCTTGATTTGTGCGCTCCTTATCGGAGCATTCTATCTGCCCGCGGTTGCCTCGGCCGCGCCGGTTGCGCCCGAGGATCTCTTCAAGCTGACCTACTTGAGCAACGCCGGCCTCTCACCCGACGGGGCGCACGTCCTCGTTGAAGCCTCCCGCATGAACGGTCCCAAAGATACGTACGACCGGACCATCGAGCTGGTTGACGTCGCGAGCGGACAGCTCGTCCATAACGTCACCAAACACATCGGCGACCGCGACTACGCGTGGATGCCGGACGGCCAAAGCTTCGTCTTCGTGCGCACCGTCCCGAAGCAGAAGGCGCAGCTCTTTCGCTATACTCTGGCGACCGGAGCCGTGGTGCAGCTCACGCACATCAAGCAGGGCGTCTCGAGTCCGGTTCCGTCGCATGCCGGCGACCGGATCGCACTGACGGTGACCGATACCGATCCCGCAGCCGATGCGCGGATCGATTTCAACAAAGCGGGCTTTACTCCGAAAGCCTCGCAGAAGAAGAGCGATATCCGCACCATCAATCAGCTCTTCTTCCAAGCGAACGGAGCGGGCTACATTTACCAGGATCACCAGCACATTTGGACGGTTGCCGCCGACGGCTCGCACCCGACCCAGTTGACGTCCGGACAATACTCCGAAGGTTTCGACGCCTGGTCGCCCGACGATCGCACGATCTTGTTCGATTCGCTGCGCTACGAATCGGTCGATAGCGGACCGAGCGACGTGTATACGATGCCGTCGACCCCTTCGACTTCGCTCAGGGCAGGCTCTGGGGTATTCGCTAAAGTTGCTTCGCCGCTGCCGGCGAATAACGGATTCACGTTCGGCAACGATGGCCGGCGCGTTTATTTTTTGAGCGGCGACGTGAAAGACACGGCGGAGCGGCCTGCGCTGGTTTCGACGACTCTCGACGGCTCCGACCGGCGCACCATCATCACGCACAACGCCGTCGGCTGGGGCGATTCGCTGCTGGCCGACATGAAAGAAGGCGGCGGATTGTGCGGCTGGCTCTTACCGGGTCGCGACCGCATGATCCTCAACCTCGACGGTCCGGGGTATTCGAACCTTCGCACGATTGATATGAGCGACGGGAGCATCGCCGACGTCACGCCCCCGCACGGCGAGGCATGGTCGTGCACGATATCGCGCGATGGCAGCCGCGTCGCGTATCTCTACAGCGATTTCACGCATCCGGCCGACGTCTACATTGCGAACGTGGCCGGCGGGACGCCGCGGCGGCTTACCGACGTCAATGCCGCGTATCTCGCGTCGGCAACGCTCTCGCAGCCGCAAGAGTTTTCGGTCAAAGATCCCGCCGGCTACACCGTGCAAGCGTGGTTCATGCCGGCTACAACGGGCTCGGGGGAAAAGCATCCAACGTTGCTCGACATCCACGGCGGCCCGGAGACGCAGTTCGGCGACACGTTCTTCCAGGAGTTTCAGCTCTACGCATCGATGGGCTATAATGTCGTCTTCAGCGATCCCGCGGGAAGCACCGGACACGGCTATCCGTTTGAGGAGGCACTCGAAAACAATTACGGCGATGCGATGTTCGCCGACGTTCAGGCGGTGATGGATGCCGCGGTGCGCCGTCCGGACGTGGACGTGACGCGTCTCGGCGTGCTTGGCGGCTCGTACGGCGGGTATGCGACGCTCTGGGTCATCGCTCACACGGATCGCTATAAGGTCGCGGTTGCGGAACGCTCCG
>DASXGO010000412.1:0-7802 GCA_036489055.1 Candidatus Cybelea sp.
TCGTGATACCAGACCGGAACGCCTCGCCATTTCCACTCCTCAACGACTTCGGGAACGGCTTTTTTGATCAATACGCGTATCTGCGCGAGCATCTTGCCGCGCCAATCACCTAGCTCTCTGATGCGCTCGTCGATCATCCTCGATGCAGACTTCGAATCGCTGCCGCTTTTGCTCATGATCGTTCCTCTTTGCCGATGCCGTTACTGGGCCGGGAATTGACGCAGCCCGATGACCGTTCCGTCGAGATCCTTGACGGTTGCGACCAATAATCCATTGGCGACGTCCCTGACGTCCTGCACTTTCTCGGCGCCGGCCGCGATCAGCGTCTCCAGTGCCGCGTTGATATCGTCGACCGTGACAAACGCCAGCGCACCCGCGCTGCCGTGCGCCGTCTTCGGAACTAGCCCAATCTCCACGTCAGCCGCTTTGAAGCCGACGTAATATGGTGCCTCGGCGTACGGCTCGACCCCAAGCAAGGTGGCGAAAAATTTTGTCGCCTGCGGCACATCCGAGGCGGGGTAGATGATGAGGCTAACCGTGTTCATTGCTGCTCCTTATGAGAAAGGGTTTTCCAGGCTGACGAAATGGAGCCGACGGATGTGACAGCAGCCCACTCAGAGCCCCAGCAGTTGGCGCACCCGGGCCGGCTGCGAGATCACGTACATCTCGCGAATCCGGTCGCCCGCTACGACGAACGCCATAATGGATAACGGTTCGCCGCTTGGAAGCCACGATACGATCCCCGGCGTCCCGTTAACGATCACGCGCTCCATATTCGCAACGACCTTGGAAAACGTGACGGCTTGAGAAGCGACGGTCACCGCGCCACGAATGCCTTTGAGAGCCGGTTCGCGATCGGCACGCAGTAGAACGTCGGGGTCGAGAACGGCGACGAGCCGATCGAAGTCGCCTTCGCGCACCGCCGCGATGAAGGCGTCGACGACGGCGCTCCGTTGCGCGAAGCCACTGCGCGGCGGCGTCGCGCCCTGCACGCGGCGACGCGCGCGGCTCGCGAGCTGACGCGCCGCGGCAGGCGATCGCCCGACCATCGGCGCGATTTCCTCGAACGGCATTGCGAACATATCGTGGAGCACGAACGCGAGCCGTTCCGCCGGCGTCAGGCTATCGAGAACGACGAGCAGTGCGAGACCGACCGAATCCGCCGTCAGCACTTCATCTTCGGGACTCTCCTCTCGGCTCACGATGAAGTCCGGAATACCCGGCTCGATCGGCTCCTCGCGTTTGGAGCGCCGCACTCGCAGCATGTCGACGCAAATGCGACCAATGACCGTCGTTAGCCAGCCGCCGAGATTTTCGATACCGCCGTCGTGTTGGCGGCTCAACCGCAACCACGCTTCCTGCACCGCGTCGTCCGCATCGTCGAGCGACCCCAGCATTCGGTACGCGACGTTTCTTAAGTGCGGCCGGTTCTCTTCAAAGCGAGCCGCCAAGCAATCGTTCATCACACTCAAGGGTGACGGTCGGATGCGACGTCGTCAAATGCGTACACGACGTCGTCAAACTTGCCGGATTCTCGAGCGATGCCTTCGGGAACTAATCGAGCTCCGAGGCGATCGTAAAATTTTCGGGCGTCGCCAAGCCGCATCGTCCGGAGCACTAAATTGCGAACGCCAAGTGCGCTAAGGTGGCTGCAGACGGCCCGCAGCAGTTGGTGTCCGATTCCTTTGCGCCAAAATTGAGGGCGGACGTAAAGCGTTTGAAGATAGCTTTGAAAGCCGCTCTCCAGCTCGTCGAGCACCTGTGCGCTCGCGAAACCTTGGACGTTACCCTCTGAGTCGCAGGCGACAAAAGTCACGGAACGAGGATCAACAATCGCGCTGCTCCACTGGCTCGTGCGCCGCTCGACGGTTCGCGCATCGATCACTTCGTCTGGAATGAGGCCGCGATAGGCCGCATCCCAAGCTTCGACCTGCACGCGCGCGATGGCGGAAACATCGCGCGCGTGCGCTCGGCGAACTAAGAACTGCGTTTCGCTAGTAGCCTTTGATGCCGTGAGGCGAACCCCAGCCTCCTGGGCCCGAGTAGTACTTTTTGTACCTGCCCGTGCCGCATAGGTAGTCCGCGCAACTCCCGTACCCTGAACCAGAGGGATGGTTGAAGTACTTTTTATGCTTTTTGCCCTTGAACGTCCAGAAGGTTTCGCCGGCGTCGAGTTTTGTTGCGTTACCGGCAAGCGCGACAACACCGGCGCTGAGTGGTGACGCGACGCTCGTGCCGCAAACGCCGGTCCAGCCGCCGTAGGAGCTGATGTAGACCGCGACGCCGGGCGAGCAGCCCGCCTCGGCCGATATGTCACCGACGGTGCGGTACGTGCAGTCCGGGTCATGCTGCCACGATGGTTTCGGAATGCCGGAACCGCCGACGTGGCCTGGATCCGCGCATCCGCTACCCGCGCCGCCCCAGATGCTTTCGCTATACTTCGAGCCGCTTAGTGCGAGCTGCGTACCGCCGACCGCGATCACGCTGTCGAGGGCCGACGGAGCAGCGACGAGCCCGTATCCGGCGTCACCGGTTGCGGCCATGTACGCTATCCCGGGCGTGTCGAAGTAACTCGAAAAGTTCGGATCGCCGCAGTCGAGGCTGCCGTAGCAGCCCCAGCTATTGCTGAGAATCGTCGCGCCGAGGGAGACGGCGGTGGCTTCGGCTGCCTCGAGGTCGCTGATTTGGCCCCCCGCTTCCATAAGGAAGATGTTGCATTTCGGGCAGGTCGCGGAGACCATATCGAGATCGAGGTCGGTCTCGAGGCACCACCCGTAATCCTCGCAGCTTGGGGGATAGTTGGACTGTTGTCCGTTCTCGTTGTACTTCGTCAGGTTCGCCGTGCCCAGTCCGTATTGGTTGCGATACGTTGCGAGATCGGACGATGCATTGGCGAGGTCACCCGACTCGATAAGAGCGACGTTCGTCCCCGATCCGCTGCCCAGTGCGCTGGTGACGCCGTAGGCGGTTTCGATTTGGGTCGCCGTCCAGCCGCAGCTCGACGACGGCGAACAAAGCGGCCTGACGCCGTTCTTGAGGACCTGCAGCGCAAAGCACGTCGGCTTGCCGATGACTTGGGGGCAAGCGGCACGCGCAAGATGCTGCGCCTGCCACTGCGGCACGATGTTGCCGACGTGGCTTTGCGGCACCATACCTGGACCGCCGATCGTCGACTGACCACCGCACCCGGCAAACAATGCCGCCGCGCCGATCAAAAGCGTTAAACGCACCAAAACTTTCACGGACCAATACCTCCTTGAAGCTGAACGGACGTGCGGCTGAGGGCTTTCGCCGCCGTGCGCCAATTCCATCGCAGCAGCGCCTACTTTAAGTGTGGTTCACGCAAGTTGATATCCGCATCGCCGTCCATTGTCGGCAAGATCGGTGGAGAATCGTCGGTTGCGCGAATCACATCGAAGGTGATGCTCGCGCTCGAAAACGTTCTGTCGTGGCGAAATGCGAGCGGCTCTAACGCCGTCTCGCTTTTGACGTACATGCTGCCATTGACGTTCTGGAACGTCACGAGCCAGGGGACGTTCGACATCGGGACGGCAGTAAAGTTCCCCTGCGTTCGGAGCTGCACGATCTGGTACGTGTAGGCATCGACCCAAAGCTCTCTGACTCTGTAGCGATCGGGATGACTCGCCGGTTCGAGGCGCAGATGATCGGTGTAGAGTCCGTCGATGATCTCCGTCCCAAGAAAAGCGATCCGGTACACGCGGCCGGTCGCGGTAACGGTTGCGATCGTACGCAAGTTCGATGCATCGAGCGGTAAGCTTGACGGTGGCGACTCGCCCCGCTTCGGCGTCAAGCCAAATGAATAGCTTGGGCTAAGCAGCGGAACACCCAAGTAATCCGGAGATGCCTCCTTGCGGTGAACATCCTGAGGGACGGTTTCCGTCTGACCTCCGGCGCCCGTGTTCCACCCGATGGAAAAGGCAAGCCGGAAGTTTACGCCGCTGCTCTCGTGCGGCGTCGCCTGTTCTTCCGCGCTTACGCCTTCGACGCGAACCTCTCCACTCGAAAACGCTTCCGCACGAAAGTGTTCGGATTCATCCTTGGCCCCCTCGGAGATATGGACCGTAGTTCGATAAAAAATCGGATCCGGATATGATTTTGCTTGAAGCTCGCTTCTCGCACGATCGAAGATTTGATAAGCATCGGGGTCCGCCGACGCGCTCGGCGTGAACGCAAGACCTAGCGTAACCAGAAGCGCTGTTGCGGCAACCGATCTCATGGCCGCAGCGAAAAGACGATGCCGCCACCATAGACGCCGCCGGCTTGCGTTGTGCCGACGAGAATTCCGCCGTCGTAATATAAACCTGCCGCCGGACTAGCGCCATCGGTTCCCTTGCCGAAGCTGTGGAGCGCTTTTTCCGAGCCGCTCCTCGTCATGCTGAAGAGTGTTCCGAGATCGTAGGCGCCGCCGTTTACCGTCGTACCATAGAGCATTCCATCGACGTCAACGAGGCTTGCCGCGAGAAAGCCACCGTCGCTTCCGTTGAAACTATGCAGCACCTTTTCCGCGCCATCCGTCGTGATGCTGAAGACCGTACCGTGCTGGTGGGTTCCGCCACCTTCCGTTGTGCCGTAGAGCGTGCCGGTCACGTCGATTAGCGCTGCCTCGGGACCCGTTCCATCACTGCCCTTACCGAAGCTATGCAGAACTGCCTCGTACCCTCGCTAAAGCGTGACGGCGAAAAAGGTGCCATTATTGTACACACCGCCGGCCCCGGTCGTGCCGTAAAACGTGCCGCCGGAGTAGAGTAGCGAATTCGGCCCGCAACCGTCGCTTCCGCCCTTGAACTGGTAGAGCGTCGTCTCTTTGCCCGATGGCGTAATCTCAAAGAGGGTGCCGCAGCCGTAGATGCCCCCGGCGGTCCCGTAAAGGTTGCCGTTCTCCGCGACGAGGCCGTTCGGATACGCGCCGTCGCTTCTTCCCGTGAACGAGTACAGGAGCCTGAACTTACCGGAAGGTGTTAGCTTGAACACCGTTCCGCAGCCAATGAACGAACCGGTCAAGGCACAATCGCTGCCGCCGCCGCTGGCCGTCGTGCCATAGAATGCCTCGTTGAGAAGGACCAGACCGTGTGTGGGAAGCGCGGCATCGTGTAACGTGTGGCCGAACAGGTGAAGCGTCGTCAGCCTTCCAGATGGGCTGATCTCGAACGCGGTTCCGCAACCATAACTGAACAGGCACGCGGTGTCGCCTCCAGCCGAGGTCGTGCCGTAGAAGTTTCCTTTATAGCTCAACAGGCCGCCCTGCGGAGTTCCTCCGCTCGTCCCGCCTTTGAAGGTATAGACGATACGTACGCGATCGCCCGCGTTCATTTTGAAGATCAGTCCGCAGCCGCGATAATCCGCGAAATAACACTTCCCGGTTCCGCCTGCGGCCGCTTCGCCGTAGAACGCGCTCTTAAATCGAGTAAGGCCGGAGTTCGGCATAGCGCCCTGCGCCTTACCGAGAAAGTGATAGAGTACGCCTTCCCGTCCCGACGGCGTCACCTCGAACACTGTGCCGCATCCCTTGACATGGCCGTCCTTGCAGCCGAGTCCGCCTCCATACAACGTCGTCCCGAGCAAATCGCCGCTCACGTCGATCAACGATCCGCTGGGTGCTTCGCCGTCCGCCCGGCCTTTGAAAATGTGGAGGACGGACTCTTGACCCGACGCGCTCAACGTGTAGACGGTTCCGCAGCCGTGAAGAAAGCTGCACCCATTGCCACCGAGCACGGTCGTGCCGTAGAACGCGCCCGCAATCAGGATTGGGGCGCTTTCGGGATCCGCTCCATCTCTGCCGCCCGCGAACGAGTAGAGCACGCTTTCCGAGACAACGCTGGGTGCCATTGCTCGCTGCAGGGGCATGCCGATCGGCGACTGCGATTGAGCGCAAGCGGAGATCAGCGCAGCCGCGCTGACAGCAAACCCAAAGCGAACGGAACCCTTCATGTCGTGTACCCCCGAGGCCGACGGACCGCTCGTGGTGAGCTTCGCCGCCCGTGGACGGTTCCATCGCAGGCGTGAAGCCTTAGCAACCTTCGGATGGTTCTAAAGGACGCGATCCCCTACGCTTGAGGGCATGGAAGAACGATTGGAAAATTCAGCGGCCGAGCGCATTCGCGAGGTCTGCCGGTACATCGAGCGGCATTCTGACGAACCGCTGACGATCGCGCAGCTTGCGTCGCTGGCAGCCATGAGCCGCTTTCACTTCGCGCGCTCGTTTCGATCCGTGACCGGCGTCACGCCGCGCGAATACGTCAACGGCGCACGCACCCACGCGTTGAAACAAGGCTTGCGCGGCTCAGGCGGCGTCGACGCGGCAATTTACGATGCCGGTTACGGCTCTTCGTCGCGTGTTTACGAACACGCTGCCCGGCGTTTGGGCATGACGCCCGGTCAATACCGGCGCGGGGGTGCCGGCGTCGAGATCTCGGCGGTTTGCGTCAAGACGGTCTTGGGCTTTATGGCGATCGGTGCGACCGATCGCGGGATCTGCTTCCTGCAGTTTGGCGATTCACCCGAGGCGTTGCACGCGCAGCTCGCGCGTGAATATCCAAAGGCTCGAATCGTTGATACCTCAACGCCGCCGCGTCCCTTCGACGCCTGGGTCGCCGCGATCGATGGGTATCTCAAGGGCGAAGAGCCGCACCTCGATCTACCGCTCGATATTCGGGCGACCGCGTTCCAGCTGCGCGTGTGGAAGTATCTGCAAGGAATTCCTTACGGCGATCTGCAGTCCTACGGCGAAGTTGCTGCGGCGCTAGGTTGCCCTGGTGCCGCACGTGCGGTCGCGCAAGCCTGCGGAAAGAATAACGTAGCGCTCGCGATTCCATGTCACCGGATTATACGTGGCGACGGTGACTTGGGCGGTTATCGCTGGGGTTTACATCGTAAGCGCGTGCTGATCGATCTCGAACGCGCGCAGAAGGCGGTTTTCAGCAAGTGATGGGTAAGAAACCGTGGTGGCAAACGAAGCAGGTAAGAAAGTAAGGGAGCTCACGGCCGAAGCGGCGCCCGGCACGTGGAGTTGGCTAAAAGAATACACGGGTTACACGGTCACCATCTTACCGTACGTTTCCGCGGGAATCGTTTTGATTCCGCATCTCAACGTGTGGGTGAAGGGCGCGATTCTGTTCGTCTTCGCAGCCGTCGTTTTGGGCGTACGCGTTTTGCACGAGAAAGCCGGCATCGAAATAACCGGCGAAAGCGAACGACAGAAGAAGTTCTAGCCGGTTCGCCTCCGCATAAAATTTACCGCGCGCATCGTCGCCACCACCGTGTCGCGCCCATTGAGCGTTTCAATCCGCGTTTCGACGATGCCGCGGTCCGGCTTGGAACGGGAGATCCGTGTCGAAAGCACGGTAACGCGAATCCGCAAAACGTCACCCGGCCGCACCGGCGCAAACCATCGCAGCTCGTCCACGCCGGGGGATCCCATGCTCGCGCCGTCGGGCAGAAAGTTGTCGACGAAGAGCCGCATCGCGGTCGCCGTCGTCTGCCAGCCGCTTGCAATCAAGCCGCCGTACGGCCCGCGGGCGGCGCGCTCCGGATCGACGTGCAGAAACTGCGGATCGTACTGCCGTCCGAATTCCACGACTGCCGCCTCGTCCAGTAGGATCGAGCCGAACTCATAAACGTCGCCATCGGCGTAATCCTCGAAGAAGCGGTCCTTTGCCGGCTTTGCGAGCATGCGGTCGCGGTACTACGTTTTTGCCTCCCACGCCTGCGGTAGAAGCGCAGGTACACATGGACTCCCTAGCGTCTGCTCGCGAAGCGGGTCTGCGATACATCGACGACCGGCA
>DASXGO010000455.1:0-4302 GCA_036489055.1 Candidatus Cybelea sp.
CGTCACATCGACCGCGCCGGGGCTCTCGGCTTGAAGGTCCCCAAGGCCGAAGTCGAGCGCGAAGCCGTCGCGAAGTTCAAGACCGACGTCGTCAACGCCAACGTCGGCGGCGTCAAGACGCTCTTCAAAGCCAACGGCGTCGAGTTCGTCCGTGGTGAGGCGTCGTTCGTATCGCCGACCGAAATCGAAGTCAAGACGGATGCCGGAAGCGAACGCATCGCGGCCGCCAACATTGTCATCGCGACCGGCTCGGCACCGGTCGACGTCAAGGTCTGGCCGCGCGACGGCGAAACGATCGTGAACTCCGACGACGCGGTTTGTCTCGCGCGAATTCCAAAACATCTGCTCGTCATCGGCGGCGGCGTTATCGGCTTGGAGTTTGCGACGGTCTATCACCGCCTCGGCGCGGACGTGTTGGTCGTCGAAATGATGCCGCAGATTCTCACCGGCACGGATCTCGAAATCGGCAAGACGCTTGGGCGCATTCTCAAGAAACAGGGCATCGAGATTATGCTCAATACGAAAGTCGGCGCGCTCGAAAAACAAGGGAAGAGCGTGCGCGCGACTATCACCGGCGAGGGCACGGGCGGAAAAGACGAGACGCGTGAGTTCGACATGGTTCTGGTCGCGGTCGGACGCCGGCCGGTTACCGACAATCTGAATCTCAAAGCGGCCGGGCTCGCGACCGACGAGCGCGGCTTCGTCGCGACCGATCTGCAGCAGCGAACGAAGGTCGCGAACATTTTTGCGATCGGCGACGTCACCGGGATGCCGTTGCTAGCGCATCGCGCGATGAAGCAGGGCGTCGTCGCAGCCGAGGTCATCAACGGCGATCGTTCCGCGGCATTCGATCCGGTGAGCGTTCCTAACGCAATCTATACGGACCCGGAAGTTGCAACCGTCGGGCTCTCCGAGGACGAGGCGAAAGCCGCCGGCTACGAGGTTCGCATCGGAAAGTTTCCGCTTGCGGCGAGCGGTCGCGCGCGAACGATGAACGAGTCCGAAGGGCTGATCAAACTCGTCGCCGACGCGAAAACCGATCTGCTTCTAGGCATGCATATCGTCGCGCCGCAAGCGGAATCGCTGATCGGCGAGGGAGTGATCGCCTTAGAGATGGGTGCGACGTTGGAAGATATCGGTCTTTCGATCCATCCGCATCCGACCCTGACCGAAGGCATCATGGATGCAGCCGAAGCCGCCCACGGCAAAGCAATCCACATCATCAACCCCAAGCCGAAAACGCCGGTGACTGCGTAGTCGATATGACCACCTACGCGCGGCTTCTCGACCTCGGCATCCGGCCGTATCGCGAAGTCTGGGAGCTGCAACACCGGCTCCACGAAGCGGTACGCGACGGGCTGGAACCGGATACCTGGATCGTCGTCGAACATCCGCCGGTCATCACGCTGGGACGTCAAGCCAAGCGAGAGAACGTCTTCTCCTCGATCGAAGAACTCGCGCGCCGCGGCATCGACTTCGTTGAAATCGAGCGCGGCGGCGACGTTACGTATCACGGACCGGGCCAGCTGGTCGTCTATCCGATACGCAAGCTCCCGCGGTTTCGCGAGGTCGTGCCGCTCGTACGCTCGCTGGAAGCGGCCGTCATCAATCTCTGCGCGCGTTTCGGCGTGCGCGGCGAGCGCTGGAGCGGACACGCCGGCGTGTGGGTCGGCCGCAACCAAATCGCTGCGATCGGCCTTGCAGTTCAGCGAATGGTTTCGCTCCATGGCATCGCCCTGAACGTTTCAACGCGGCTCGACTACGATCGCCTCATCGTTCCCTGCGGACTGCACGATCGCGGCATTACCTCGCTCTGCGCGGAAACCGCGTGCGAGATCGAGATGACAGCGGCCAAAGCCGTCCTGCTCGAAGAGCTCGGGCGCACCTTCGATGTCGAGTTCGCGCATCGGGTCGAGGCGTAGCATGGCGGTCGAGATAGACTTGATTGCCAAGTCACCCTTCGACAGAGCTCAGGGTGACACCACGGCTCAGGGTGACACGAAGAGGAAGCCCGACTGGCTGCGCGTTTCGCTGCCGATCGGCGACGAGTACGACCGCGTCAAGGCGAAGGTGAACGCGCTTTCGCTGCATACCGTCTGCAAAGAGGCCGCATGCCCGAACGTCGCGGAGTGCTGGGGCGCCGGCACGGCGACGATCATGATCCTCGGCGACACGTGCACGCGCGGGTGCCGTTTCTGCAACGTGAAGACCGGGAACCCGCGCGGCCGAATCGATTGGCTGGAGCCGCTGCGCGTCGCCGACGCCGTGCGCGACTTGGGCTGGCGCTATCTCGTCGTCACGGCCGTCGATCGCGATGATCTGGCCGATGGCGGCGCGCTGATCTTTGCGAACACGGTCCGCGCTATCCACGAACGCGTTCCCGGCGCGCGCGTCGAGATTCTAAGCGGCGACTACCGTGGCGACCTGCGCGCCGTCAACATCGTATTGGATGCTAAGCCCGAGGTATTCGCGCACAACGTCGAGACGGTGCGGCGATTGACGCCCTCCGTGCGCGACAAGCGCGCGGGCTACGACCAGTCCCTGGCCGTGCTCCGGCACGCCAAAGCCCGTGCCCCCGAGCGCTATACGAAGACGTCGCTGATGCTCGGCCTCGGCGAAACGGAGGACGAGATCGAAACGGCGATGGACGATGCACGGGCGGCCGGCGTCGACATCTTCACGATGGGGCAATACTTGCAGCCAAGCAAGAAGCACTTGCCGGTCGTCGAGTTCGTCAGCCCCCAGCGGTTCGACCGGCTCGGCGAGCTGGCGAAGCGCAGAGGGTTTCATCAGGTCGTCTCGAGCCCGCTCTCGCGCAGTTCCTATCACGCGGAGCAAGCCTTTTAAAAAAAGAATCAAACTCGTGAGAACGCGCAACTTGAGAAGTCCTCATTAGGTTGGTAACCCTAACGTGACCAAGGCCTTCCTCAACCGGCCCGTCCTGGCGACGGTAGCCTCCGTCCTCATTCTGATTGCCGGCTTGGTGGTAATCCCGGCGTTGCCGATCTCGCAGTACCCGCAGATCGCGCCGCCGGTCGTCACGGTGAGCGCCACCTACACCGGCGCTAGCCCGCAGGCCGTGGAAGCGCAGGTCACAACGCCGCTGGAGCAAGCGGTCAACACCGTGCAGGGCCTCCGCTACCTCAGTTCGACCAGTGCGCAGGGCGTCTCGACCATCACCTGTACCTTCAATCTCGGCGTCAACCTAGACATCGCCGCTGCCGACGTCCAGAACGCCGTGCAGTCGTCGTTAGGGCTGCTGCCGTCAACCGTCCAGCAGCTCGGCATTCAGGTCGCCAAGAATTCGGGCGCGTTTGTGATGGGCATCGCGCTCACATCGACCGAGAAGAGCCTGGATACGCTCACGATGAGCAACTACGCGCAGCTCAACATCACCAATGACCTGACGCGCGTGCCGGGCGTCTCGCAAGTCATCATCTTTGGCCAGCGCCAGTACGCGATGCGCATATGGCTCAATCCGATCAAGCTGCAGCAGCAGGGTCTCGACGCAACCGACGTCGTCAGTGCGCTACAAGAGCAGAATGCCGCGATCGCCGCCGGCAGCATCGGTTCCCCGCCCGCTCCCAAGGATCAGCCGTATACGTTCACGGTTAACGCACTTACGCAGCTCTCCGACCCCTCGCAATTCGCCAATATCATTTTGCGAGCGAATCCCAACGGCGGGTACGTGCGCCTAGCGGACGTCGCGCGGATCGAGCTCGGAGCACAGAGTTACACGACAGATCTGCGCTTCGACGGGAGCTCGAAGGTCGTCGGCCTAGGTGTCTTGCAGTACCCGAGCGCGAACGCGCTCGACGTATCGCGGCGCGTCACCGCTGCGATGACTCAGCTTGCCACCCAGTTCCCGGCCGGGATGCACTGGGACGTCGCCTTCGACGTAACGACCTACGTCAACGAGTCAATCAAGGAAGTTATCCTAACGCTGCTGCTCTCGATCGCGCTGGTCATCGGCGTGATCTTCCTCTTCCTCCAGCACCCGAAGTCCACGTTGATTCCCGCTGCAACGATCCCGGTCTCGCTGATCGGAACGTTCTTCATCATGCAGCTATTCGGGTTCACGATCAACACGATTACGCTCTTCGGTTTGACGTTGGCCACCGGCTTGGTCGTCGACGACGCGATCGTCGTTATCGAGAACATCGCCCGCCACATGGATCTGAACAAAGGAAGGCAGAGCGGCGTCGCGAGCGCCGCCGAGGCCATGCGCGAAATTCAGAGCGCCGTTGTCGCCTCCTCGCTCGTGCTGCTTGCCGTTTTCATTCCGGTCGGCTTTTTGCCGGG
>DASXGO010000464.1:0-2332 GCA_036489055.1 Candidatus Cybelea sp.
GAGCAGTACGTTCCCATCGATGCCGCGGCCCTCGGCAATTTCCGTAGCCTCCGCACGCGAGGTCACGTCCCGCGCGGCTAGCTCCATCTTATTCGGGGCGTACTTCTTCATGAAGCGCTCCCCAAGCGAATTGAGCAAGTAGGCGCCTTCACCGCGCGCCGCCTCGGTCATCAGGAAACCGCTGCCGGCAAGGGTCGTAGGATGGTACTGGACCATCGCCATGTCCATAAGCGGCGCGCCCGCGCGATACGCGAGCGAATAGCCGTCGCCGGTGCAAATCAACGCATTCGTGCTGGGTTCGTAGAGCCGGCCGAGACCGCCGCTTGCGAAGATCACCGCCTTGGCACGCAGCAGGTGAAGCTCGCCGCTGATCATCTCGAGTGCAACGACCCCGCGGCACGCGCCGTCTTCCATATGAACGGCGGTCGCAAACCACTCTTCGTAGACCTTGACGCCGGCCTTGAGAATTTGGTCGTAGAGCGTTACGAGCAGCGCCTGCCCCGTGATGTCGCCGACGAAGTACGTTCGCGCCAGCGACGCACCGCCGAAAGCACGGCGTCCAAGCTTGCCGTCCTCATTGCGATAGAAGATGACACCCATGTGCTCGAACTCGATGATGTCGGCGGGGGCCTCGCGGGCCATGATCTCGACGGCATCCTGATCGGCGAGGTAATCGCTGCCTTTGACCGTGTCGAAGGCGTGAGACTCCCAAGTATCATCCTCGGCAATCGCAGCGTTGATGCCGCCCTGCGCCGCGCTCGAGTGGCTGCGGATCGGGTGAACCTTCGTAACGATGGCGACGTCGGCACCGGCGCGTGCGGCTTCGAGACCGGCGCGCATGCCGGCCAATCCGGCACCTAAGACGATAACGTCATGATCGACGATCACGAGGCGGTAGTTTTCCTAAAAGGCGGCGCGCCATTCCGAACGGCTGTTCGATGCCGGCCCGCATCAGCTGTTTCCAACAAACCCCAGAATAGTACGCCGATTCGCATCACGATATGCGTTTCGTAGGCGGGCCACGGGTTACGGCGCCGTCGGTCTAGCCGCCGGGCGGTTTTGTCGCAGTAGGCATCCCGACTTCTTCTCTCGGGAGGCTTCATGTTGCAGAACGTTACGATCACGCCCGCGCGCCGTTCCTTGGAATTCGGGATCTACCGCGACGGCGATAACAATCTCGACCGAATTCAAGAGTCCACGCTCTCCCAGGCGCTGCAAACGAGCGCGCGCGATTCGCGCATTGCGTTCACGGTAGAGGACACCACGCATCTGCGCTCGGACGGTGACTCCATCATATCGGGTCCGCTGCATACCGAACGATACACCATCGCCGACGGCGAGGTCGCCGACGCGCAGAGCGGGCCGGCCCACGACATGGCCGACGAATCGAACTTGGCGAAGTTCGTGGCGCGCACGCTCGACGACGCGCAAGCAAACGGAGCAAAAGAGACGTGGATCGATCTCGTCGACCATGGCGGCGGCGACGGCGGCGGGCTCGAGACTCGTGACGGCACCTGCATGTCGATGCCGGACATCGCGCGCGCCATCGCCGACGGCGTGGCGATGCACGACGCGGCCCACCCGGAGGATGCCGCCCGGCCCGTCGACGGCGTGGTCGCAAACCAATGTTTGATGGACACGATGGGCTTCGCAGATGCACTCTCCCACGCCGGCGTGCGCTATCTCGCAGCGAGTCCGGAAACGATGCTGGCGCCGGGCGTGCCGAGCGGCGTCGCGCACGCGATCGCTTCGCACGAGAACGATTCAGCCGCGATGGCACGCGCCGTCACGAACAACGTCATGCGTACGAAGTACGACGCGGGTGATTTCGGCGGATTTGGACCGGCCGCCGCGTTTGACGTGCTCGATTTGAATCCGGCAAAGATTAGTCAGGCGGAAGCGGCGATCAAACAGCTCAACGACGACGTCGCATCGCAAGCGACCGGGAGCGCGCGCTCGGCGGTACGCGAAGATGCCCGCGCGATTGGGGGCATGGTGCGCTTTCCGCACGGCAACGCGTTGCCGTGGCGCGCCGACCGCCCGGCGATCGCCTTTTACGACACGCTCGCAGGCGACGGGCGGCTCAGCGATCGCATTCGCAGCGACGCTCGCGCCGCAAGCGGCGCGGTCGCCAACCTCGTGCTTGCCCACCGCGAGAGCGGCGGATTCGAACCCTTCGGCGGCGCGGATTACTCGGACGCCGTCGGTCCGACGATCCATCTACCGACTTCGCGCAAGGAAATCGATCCGTGGGCTTCGGCCGGCGTCAGCGAGACCGATAACGCGTTTTACCGTAAGGTTGACGAAGGCAAGATGACCGGCATCCTTGCTT
>DASXGO010000491.1:0-2719 GCA_036489055.1 Candidatus Cybelea sp.
CGCCGCGGCACCCGATCCGGCCTCCGGCACGACCGTCTCCGGCCGCATCCTCGACACCCAGGGAGGCTTGACGGTTCCGAATGCAACGGTCGACTTGATGCGCGACGGCACCGTTGTTGCGACAGGACACACCGATCCGGCGGGAAGGTTCCGCATTCAAAACGTCCCCGCGGGCACATACTTCGTCCTCGTACGCGCAAACGGCTACGAGACAACGCGGCTCTCGCCGGACCTGCTGGTAACAAGCGAGGCACCGGAAGTCTCCTTTCAAATGGCCGTAAGCCGGCAGCGCCAGGGGCTCAAGCAGATCGGCTACGTCATCGCCGGCGGCCGCGCTTCGCTCCAAACGACGACGACGATCAACACGCACATCGACGCCAACATCCTCCAGAGCCAAGGCTTTCAACGCATGGGCGACGTCCTGACGACGGTTCCGGGGGTTACCACGACGACGAGCTCATCCGTTGGTGACGATATGACGCTTTCGATTCGCGGGTTCGATCCGACGGAAACCGCGACGCTGCTCGACGGGCATCCCATCGGCCCGGTCGGTGCCTTCGGCAACGGCTACAACTATAACGTCTCGCCGTTTTGGGGTTTGAGCGCCGCGGACGTCGTCTTTGGTTCGGGCGCAACCGGTCTCTTCGGCGCGACGACGATCGCCGGTGCGGTCAACTTTCAAACCATCAATCCGACGCCTCAGAATCACATCTCGATCACGCAAGGCGTCGGCAACGATAACAAGCTGCTGACGGGACTGCTCGGCACCGGTACGATCGGCAAGCTCGGCTACGCCCTGGCGTGGGGCTCGCAAGGCACGACCGGCAACTTCCCCGGCGGATTCATCCAGCAGACGGCGCTTTTGCAGACGAGCGTCGTCAATCCAGGGTATAAATCGAATGCGCCGCCGCCGGATCTCACCCACGCCAACGCCTTTAATCTCGTAAATTACTATCCGGTCAGCGGCGGCTACGTGCAGCGCAACTGGGTGGGAAAACTGATCTACAATTTCTCGCCGCGCACGTCGCTGGAGTTCACGTCATACTCGGCCCAAACTTGGTCCAACTCCACCGGCCAGGGTGACAACGATTACGAGACTTTCCCCTACGTGCTCTTCGGTGCGCAACAGGAACTGGCCGGCATCAGAGCCAGCAAAGGCGGCAAGAACACGATCCTCGTGAACGGTAAGCCGCAGTCGTGTATCGACAGCATCGCGGTGCTCGTCGACAACCCGCAAGGCTTTACGTGCATGTCGGCGGTCCAGTACGCGATGAACTTCTACGGCCCGTTCGGCGGCAGCATCGATCGCTGGCGCACGCTGGGCGATTCCGACAACGACGCGCGATTCACGCAGCAGCTCGGCGCGGGGATCATCACGCTCGAAGGCTTCGTGGACGCGTACAATTTCAACGCACAGAAGGGTCCGGGCGCCGTGTTCGGGCCGTACGGACCCGGACCAAGCTTCCTAAATCTCTACAACAATCGGGGTTATTTGCTCGGCGACGACTTTCCGATGTCAAAAAACGATTTCGGATTCGGCTACACGTGGCTGCACCAAGCAAATACCAACGGACAGTTTCCGTATTCGCTGCCCAACGGCGTCACCTACAATACGTTCGGTACCAATCCGCCGCTCTATCTTTCGACCGCGAGCTATTACGTCAAAGACAACTGGACGCCCAACGACAAATTTCAAGCCTTCGGCAGCTTTTGGCTTCAACGCTCGCTCGACACGAGCTCGACCCATTTCGATCCGCGCATCGCGCTGATTTACCGTCCGGACGGCAGTGACGTCATTCGATTCGCGGCCGGACGCTCGTACAGTGAGCCTGATCCATCGCTGCTTGCCTTCGCACCGCCGGTCTACGGCGCGCCGTCGAGCCTCAACTGCCCGCCCGCAACCAGCGGAAGCGGCGCTTTGGTGCCGATCGCGTCCGCCGCCAATACTGCGTTGCAGCCCGAAACCGCGCAAGATCTCGAGCTTGCCTACGGCCATCGCTTCAACGCGACAACCAATATTCAAGCCGACCTCTATCAATCGTGGGAGAGCCAGGCGCTGCTCAGCGGCAACCAGTCGATCATCGGTTTTCCCGGCATCACGGTGCCCGCCGACTATATCGACAAAGCATTGGCGCGCCTCGACTCGTGCCCCGGCCTGCATCCCACTAAAGCGAACCTCGCGTTCTCGACCACGTTCAACGCCGCCGGTGCGCGCTACCGCGGCATCGTACTCTCGACCAACGTCGGAATCACGCGTACCGTTTCGTTCAACGCCTCCTACAACATTCAATCTGCGGCATATATCGGTATACCGACCGACATCCTCATCGCCAACACCAACCTGATTGACGGCTCGCAGATCTACGGCATTCCGCTGCGCCAAGGCACGATGGGTCTGGCCTATCAAGATAATACGGGCATTGCCGCACGCCTCGACACCAGCTACTTCGGCCCTAACAACTCTTGGAATCGCAACCCCTTCTGGTTAACCAACGCAAGCGTGAGCAAGACGAGTGGCCAAACGACGATCGGGCTCGGCATTTACAATTTCTTCAATAGTGCCTCGCAGCACTACGGCCTCATCGGCTACGGCGTCTACCAGCCGCAGAACTTCTTCGGGCTCGCGCAGAACGGCGGCGCGAACAGCGCGATCGAGCAGAGCAGCGAAGAGTACGGCCTGCCGTTCAGGGAGTATTGGTTCACCGTGAAGTTTGGGATA
>DASXGO010000031.1:0-4118 GCA_036489055.1 Candidatus Cybelea sp.
GCGCTGCGGTGTCGCAAGCAAGCCTACCACTACTGCGGCACCGAGCAGCGCGATCGAATACTTGGCGTACGCACCGAGCGCTACGGCGACGCCGATTGCCCCCCACCAGAATAGTGCATGGCTTGCCGGCGCGCGCACCAATCGCACGGCTAGATAGAGCGTCAGCGTCCAAAAGAAGGGCTCGAACGAGCTTGTCGTCAGCGTGTTGCCGAGCAACAGATATGCCGGCAGGGTGAGCGTTGCGGTGCCGGCGAGCATCTGCGCGAACGTTCCGCCGCCAAGCTCGCGCGTAAGGCGCACGGCAAGGTACACCGTGAGCGCTGCAGCAAGAATTGGGAGCACACGCAGCGCGACGAGGTGATATCCGGTCGGCGCCGCCAGCCACGCGGCAACGGCAACCATCGGCGGCTGGTCGACGTAGCCCCAGGCGAGGTGCTTGGAACAGGCGATGAAGTAGAGCTCGTCGCGAAAATATCCGTACCGCCACGCCGTCGCCGCGTGCGCGAACGCGGCGATCGCGGCCAGTACGATCGCGATCACGCGGTTCGGCGTGCGACGATCAAGAGGCTCAATGCAAAGCCGCAGACGCCCGCCCAGATCCACGATCCCAGCGCGACGTTCCAATCCCACCAGATGCCTCCGGTCAGGGACATCCCGATGAGATAGACTCCGATATACGTCATGGGAACGGCTGCGGCGAACCAGTAATACGCCTCAATTTTAGCCGGAACCGGATGCGGATCGTACCGCATCACGAGCGCGTCGGCGAGCAGTCCGGCTCCGAGCGATTGTGCGATCGTAATTGCTAGCAGCGGAGTCTGATTGGTAAAGGCCGCCGCGGCGGGGACGTTGCCGATCAGCAGGAGCAGAGTCACCATCCCCGGACACGGACGAATCCGAGAAACGAGCCACAGCGCGAAGCCCGCAACGAGGGTGCTTTGAAAAATGACGATCAATGCCCCGGTCGCGATCTTGTAGTAACCGATGGAGAGCGAGGTGAGATAATCTGAGGTGAAGGGAACGATCGGCGGGGGAGCGTTGGTCCGGCCGGCCGCCGGATCGAAAGCGTACGCGGTACCGAAATGGGCCAAGATCAACCAGCTAGCCAGCCCCAACACGAGGGGCAGCTGCCGCGCGAGTGAGGTAGCGCGGTGCCGGTCGGCGAGCACGGATCGAATCGGACCGCTCGCCAAAAAGAGAATCGACAGGCCCAGAATTTGATGGGTCGGGCTGAGCAGCGCGTCGACGCCCTCCTCGATTCCGAAGACGCGGTGCCATAGCATGTCGCCCAAACCGGCGAGTACGAACATCGGAATTCCAACGAGCGCCAAACGATAGGAGCGCGGAATCGCGTTCCTCCAACCATAGCCGCGCGCCCGGTAACGCAGCGCGTACGCGAGCACGACCAGCGCCAAAGCCAGCATGCCTGAATAAAAAACGGCGTGGTACGGCGTGAAAAACGACTCCACCGGAACGTGGCCGTGCGCCCACGCATCGAGGAAGAAGCCTCCGGAGACCCAGACGCAGCAGATGCCGATGGCATAGTCAAGCGCGATGCTTCTGCGGGCGGCATGCTGCTGCACCAGCAGCTGCACCATGTCAAACGGGCGTTACCCGCTGGTGTCGGCGGCGCCTGCAGGTAGCATCGCAAAGGGCTCCGTACGACCACACGGTGCTGCTCCGCGTGGGAGCGTTAGCATTAACGGCATTGCTCCCGGCCTGCGCGTCACGACTTCCCGATCCCCCGGCAAATGTTGCCGTCGGGTTGGCGCCTTTGCCTACGCCGCCGATCGAGCCCAACGGCGCGCCGCCGCGTATCTTGAGCATGCGGTTCTCCTCGCTCGACGTGCGGCGCGGCCAGCATTGGTCGGGCGCGATCGTTACCGGCACCAACGTCGCGAGCGTCGAAGTGCGAACGAATCTCTTTTCGATCAACGTTCCGAAACGCAGTCCCGGCCGTTTCAGGTTTACCTTGGACGTCCTCGATGCGCCGCCGATCTTCGTGCGCGCCTATAGCCTGCGCGTTATCGCGCGCAATAGCGCCGGCCGCGTCTACGAAGAAGACCTCCCGTTTCGCCTTCGATGATCGGAGCGCGCTTCGAGATCGACGGCGGCGTGCTCACGATCACGCTGGATCGTCCAGAGCGAAAGAATCCGCTCACGTTCGAGCTCTACGCGCAGCTGCGCGACCGATTCCGCGCGCTGAGCGCACGAGACGCCGTCAAATCGGTCGTGCTCATCGGCGCGGGCGACAACTTCTGCTCCGGCGGCGACGTTCACGAGATCATCGGGCCGCTGACGCGTTCCTCGCCCAGCGAGCTCCTAAGGTTCACGCAAATGACCGGTGACCTCGTAAAAGCGATGCGGGCATGTCCACAGCCGATCGTTGCGGCCATCGACGGGGCGTGCGCGGGCGCCGGCGCAATTCTCGCAATGGCCTCGGACCTTCGCTTGGGGACCGAACGAGCGCGCGTTGCGTTTCTCTTCGTTCGCGTTGGCTTGGCCGGATGCGACATGGGGGCGTGCGCGATGTTACCGCGAATCGTAGGGCTGGGACGCGCTGCCGAACTGCTTTACACGGGACGTGCCCTTTCCGGAACGGAAGCGCACGCATGGGGGTTTTTCAACGAACTCTGCGCTCCGGAGGCGCTGCACGGTCGCGCACGTCAATTCGCCGGCGAAATCGCTGCCGGACCAACCCTCGCGCACGCGATGACGAAGAAGATGCTGCACGAGGAATGGGCACTGCCGCTCGACGACGCGATCGATGCCGAGGCGCGTGCGCAAGCGCTCTGCATGGAGACCGGCGATTTTAAACGCGCCTACGAAGCGTTCGTTGCAAAACGCCGGCCGGAGTTCGAGGGGAATTAGATGTCACTCGACTGGCCGTTCTTAGACGAAGAGCACCGCGCGTTCGCGACCGGGCTCGAGGCTTGGCTTGCGCACGCGAACGTCTTGGACGACGAACGCAAGGCCGATGCATCGTGCCGGGCTTGGGTACGGGCACTCGCCGAAGCGGGCTGGCTGCGCGCCTGCGTGCCGGGACTCTACGGCGGTCTGCGCGCCGGACTCGACGCGCGCACCCTCTGTTTGGCTCGCGAAACGCTCGCCTATCACTCCGCGCTCGCCGATTTTGCGTTCGCGATGCAGGGGTTGGGAAGCGCGCCGATCGCACTCTTCGGAAGCGCCGAGCTGCAGCGCCGGTATCTGCCGAACGTGGTTAACGGGCGCTGTGTCACGGCGTTTGCGCTTTCGGAGCGAGAAGCCGGCTCAGACGTCGCGGCGCTTGCCACGCGCGCGCAGCGCGACGGCGAAACGTACGTTATCGACGGAGAGAAGGCGTGGATTTCGAACGCCGGCGTTGCGGATCTGTATGTTGTCTTTGCTCGGACCGGCGGGGACGGCGCAAAAGGCTTGAGCGCCTTTGCAGTGGACGCGGCGACCGCGGGCTGTTCGGCCGGCAAACGCGTCGAGACGATCTCGCCCCATCCCCTGGGCGCGTTGCGCTTCGAGCGTTGCCGGATTCCCGCGTCGCGGCGCATCGGTGAGGAAGGCGACGGATTCAAGATTGCGATGGGCACCCTCGACGTTTTCCGCAGCACGGTCGGAGCTGCGGCGCTCGGCTTTTCGCGTCGCGCGTTGGACGAGTCGGTCAAGCACGCAAAATCGCGCCGTCTCTTCGGCGCGACGCTCGGCGCCCTGCAGCTTCCGCAGGCGTCGATTGCGGCGATGGCGACCGACGTGGATGCAAGCGCGCTGCTCGTCTATCGAGCGGCTTGGCGCAAAGATCTCGGAGCGGCCCGCGTCACCCGAGAATCGGCGATGGCGAAATGGTTCGCGACCGAGGCGGCGGGGCGAGTCTGCGATCGCGCAGTGCAGCTCTTTGGCGCCCGCGGCGTGAGCCGAGGTGAAGTCGTGGAGCGTCTGTATCGCGACGTACGCGCGCTGCGCATCTACGAGGGCGCGAGCGAAATCCAGCAGGTCGTCATCGCGCGCCAGGTGCTGGAAAACTGATCGTGCGCATGGCACGGCATCGCGATACCTTCGCCGAGGATCGCCTCCCGGCACCCGAGCAGATGCCCGAATTCAATTTCGATCGGCTCGGCGTGCGCTATCCC
>DASXGO010000038.1:0-4635 GCA_036489055.1 Candidatus Cybelea sp.
AACTGCTTTGCAGGCGCATTCCTTAGCGCATCGACGACTTCGGGGAAGTAGCGCGTGAGCGTCTCGCCGGATTTGGACTGCAGCTCGACGTCGTCGCCGTCACGAAACGCTAAGCAGCGAAAGCCGTCCCACTTCGGCTCGTAGCTCCAATCGGCGCCCTTTGGGATCTGCGCGACTTGGCGCGTCTCCATCGGCTCGACCGGCGGGCGCAGCGGCAGCCCGCTAAACCGCGACACGGCCGAGCTCGAATCTGCCGCGCTTCTGTAACAGTGGCTTCCACAGGTCGCCGACCCGCGCGACACGCTTCGGAACGTTGAAGATCGTAAAGTCGCCGATGTCGCAGCCGGCTTCCAGTTCGTCCCACGTCACGGGTGTCGAAACCCGCGCTTCTTCATTGGCGCGAACGGAATAAATCGACGCCAGCGTACGGCCCCACGCGTTTTGGTTGTAATCCACGAGGATGTGGCGTTTCGGCCGCTTCGCAACGCGGTACTCCGCGGTGAGGACGTCGGCGTGCGCGCGGGCGATTTGATGTCCAATTTCTTTGGCGATTGCCCAAACCTCGTGCTGCGTCAGGTCGCGCTCGATCGCGACGTACACGTGAATCCCCTTGCTGCCGGTGGTCTTAGCGAACGGTTTCATCCCAAGCCCGCGCAACACGTCGCCCACGATCAGCGCTCCCTCGCGCACGACGGAAAACGGCGTTTCAGGCGTCGGGTCGAGATCGAAGTGAATGTAGAGCGGACGGTCGGTATCGTCGCAAAGCGAGTACCACGGGTTGAGATCGATGCAGCCGAGATTGATCAGCCAGAGCAGCGACGCGCGGTCGTCAACGACCGGAAAGTCGATGACGTTGCCCGAGCGATGTTCGATCCGGCACGTGCGAATCCACGGCGGTCTTGGCGTGGGCGTGCGTTTCATGTAGAAGAAGTCGCCGGTAACGCCGTGCGGATAGCGCTTCATCACCATCGGCCGGTCCGCAACGTGCGGCAGCAACACGGGCGCGATGGTCAGATAGTAGCGCAATAGATCGCCTTTGCTCAGGCCGAGCTTCGGAAAATAAATCTTGCGCAGGTTCGTCAGCGCGACGGCGCGACCGTCGACGTCGAGCGTTACATTGTCGACGTCATGAGGAATTTCAACCGCAGCCCGGCTCTGCTTGGTACGCTCCGGCACGCTGGGCTTATACCCTAGCGCCGAGGGCTTCTCCGCTAGCAGGGGCTATGCGGCGGTCGTGGAACGACGGTCGGCCGGTTCCTGAGCGCGCCGCATTCCGGATTAGCTCAGTTGGTAGAGCAGCTGACTGTTAATCAGCGGGTCGTTGGTTCGAGTCCAACATCCGGAGCCATTTGAAAAGCCCTTCGTGTAAGGGCTTTTCGTTATTCAGGCTTTCGGTTGCAACAGCGCCATGTCTCCACCGGTGTCTCAACCGTGCTTACGAAGGCCCTCGATGAAGGTGCCGATCTGCTCGGCGGCTTGTCGCTCGCGCTCCTGCGAGACGTTGAGGTAGTGCTTGAAGGTCGTCGTCAAGCTCGTGTGCCCCATGCGGGCAGAGATCAGATCGTAGTCCACACCAGCGAGCGCCGCTACCTCATCCGATGTGTGTCTCAACGCATAAAGGCCCAAGGCGGTCGGGAATTCATAGTCGGCGTCGCCCGCCGCGCGTGCAGCCTTTTCAGCCTCGGTCTTCGCCGCGCTGAGCAGTGGCTTCCACCATCTGCGGATGAGGTTGGAGTGCCGAATCAGATGGCCCTCGCCCGATGTGAACACGAATTCGCTGCTCCACGACCGCTTCAGGTGTTCGCGCAGGGCAGCGACGGCGACAGCGGAGAGTTTGATACGGCGTGTGCGTTTCGTCTTCGTCGTTGAAGTTACGACCGGGCGGAAGCCAGTTGCCTTGTTCGCGATCACGTCACGCCGTACCCAAAGTTCGGCGTCGGCGAGGTTGAGGTCGGCGCGACGCAGGGCATAGAGTTCGGCGGGCCGCATGCCGGTTTCGAGAGCAAGAATGAGTAAAGCCTCGTAGGGATTGCCGCGCGCAGCTTCGAGGATGAAGGTTAGTTCCGTGATTGTGAAGGCGCGCGTCTTATCTTTGCGGCGGTAAGTCGGCGCATCGACCTGCTGCGCCGGGTTAGGCTTGATCAAGTCCTTACGAATCGCCCGCTTGAAAACGCCGTCGAGCAACTTCCAGAGCGCCTGCGCAGTGCGTGGCTTATCAGCGGCCGCAGCGAGCGCATGTTCAACATCAGCCGCCTTCACGTCGATCAGTGGCTTCGCGCCGAGGCGCTGCAAGTAACCCTCGATCAGGAACGAGTAGAAAGCGCGTGTGTTCAACGCAAGCTCTGGTCTAGCCGCGTATTCATTAAGGAAAAACTTGAGCGGCGCAGTCGCTTCACCGGCACGCGCCGGTTCAAGGTAAGCGGCCAGATTCGATTCCACGGTTTGTCGTGCGGCACTTGAATCGTCGCCGCGCGGCCCGTAGACTTTTTTGCGAATGGCCGGTTGGCCGGGACGCCGTAGCGATGCCTGCCCGATCCAGCGGCGGTAGCTCTTGCTCCACGTTATCGATCCTTTGCCGTTTGCGGCTTTCGTGCGCTTGCGAGGCTCCCAACCAATTTCGCAATCGACTATGAACGAATTGCCAGAATGCTGGTTACCTCCAAATCAACGGCGCACCGCTGGGTACAGCGTGCCGTAGAACTTGGCGTCCTCGTCATTCTCGATCACGGATCGCAGCATACTCCGGGTCAGCGCGGGAAATGCACGTCGCTGGGTTTGGTATGCCGTGGCCAGACGCCGGAGGAGGTCCGGGCACGTCGCCGCTCCTAGGTTGTCGCTTTGGCCGCTGCCTTCCGCAAAGTCGTCGGCAAAAATTTTTAGTGCTATACGTCTTGAAAGAGAGTCGCGCGAGCGGTCGCCCCGGCGCGTGGGGGTGGTGCATCGCACCCTCACCGTGCGCGCTGCCGATGCGCGCCCTGCCGCTAGGGATCGCGCCTGGCTGCTCTCCTGGGACCAAGCGACGCGGCGGCGAACCTCACGGGCCTACCGTTCAGCTACCGGAGGCATCGAAGGTGAAGATTTTGGCTCGCTGCGCGCTTTTCATCGGCGCAGCGGCTGCATTGCTCGCTGGCTGCGGCGGATCGCAGCCGCCGGTCGGCGCGCCGAACGGGATGCCGCAAAGTCGTGAGAGCAGCGGCTACGTGACGCTCTACGATTTCGGTGCGGGCCGTGACGGCGCAGCGCCCAAGGCTGGTCTGATCGCCGTGAACGGAACGCTGTACGGCACGACCTATGCGGGCGGCAAACACGGCTATGGGACGGTGTTCAACGTCACCACAACCGGCTCGGAGAAAGTGCTGTACAGTTTTCAAAGCAACAGCGACGGCGCAAATCCAAGCGCGAGTCTGATCGGCGTCAAGGGCGTTCTTTACGGGACAACCGAGTATGGCGGCCCGCACTTGGACGGAACCGTCTTCAGAATCAGCACCTCCGGCGTCGAAAAAGTGCTGTATTCATTTCAGGGTCATTACTACGGCTACGACGGCGCGCACCCGGTCGCGAACTTGATCGACGTGAAGGGTAAGCTATACGGTACTACCAGCAACGGTGGTGATAACTCGGAATGTCAGTATAGCTGCGGAACCGTGTACAGCGTGAGCAGGACCGGCAAAGAGAAGGTGCTGCACAGTTTCCAGCTATACACCGACGGTGCCCTCCCCCTTGGCGACTTGATCGACGTCAAGGGCACTTTGTACGGAACGACACAGGCAGGCGGATCAATCAGCATTTATGGCCCTGGAACGATCTTTAGTATCAGCAGGACGGGCACCGAAAAAGTATTGTACAACTTTCCATATCACGGTCCTAATGGCGCAGCGCCGCTCGCTGGGTTGACTAACGTCAGCGGCACACTTTATGGAACGACCGGGTACGGTGCCGTTTATGGGTACGGAACCGCCTTTAGCATCACGACGAGCGGCACTCTGACGCTCCTCCACACCTTTGGCTCCGGTTCCGACGGAAGTCGCCCTGCTGCACCATTGCTCAACGTTCATGGCACGTTGTACGGAACGACAGAACTTGGCGGCACTTACGGCAAAGGTACGATCTTCAAGATGAGCCTTCGCGGCAAAGAAAAGGTGCTGCACAGCTTCGGCTACGGCTCCGATGGCGCGACACCGCTGGCAGACTTGATCGACGTCAACGGCACGCTGTACGGCACCACGTCAGCGGGCGGGACATACGGCAACGGAACCGTGTTCGCTCTGACGTTGCGGTGAAATGATCCGGCATCGATTCGCGGTCAGCGTCATCGCCGCTGCGTTGCTCGCCGCGTGCGGCGGATCGCAGCCGCTGATCACCGCGCCCGATGCGATACCGCCAGCATCAACGAGCGCGGGTTATCGTGTCCTCCACAACTTCGGTGCTGCCAAAAGCCCGGACGGCCAGCAGCCAAGGGCGGGGCTGATCGACCTGAATGGCACGCTCTACGGAACGACATACGTAGGCGGTGCGCACGGGTTCGGGACGGGCCTGCCTGGGTACGGCACGGTCTTTAGCATTAGGCCAGACGGCACCGAGGAGGGTGGTATACAACTTTAAAGGCCCCAAAGTGGACGACGGCAAGAATCCGGC
>DASXGO010000040.1:0-3158 GCA_036489055.1 Candidatus Cybelea sp.
CAGCAGGTCGTGCATATCGTTGGCGTGGTCTTCCTCTTGCGCGAGAATTCCCTCGAGCATGACCCGCGTTGTCGGATCCTTATCGCCGAAGTAGCGAATGAGCTCGCGATAATGCTCGACGGCGATGCGCTCGGCGACGAGATTCTCTTTGATCATGTCGATGAGTTTCGCGGCGTGGCCGTACTCGGTGGCCGATCGCATGGTGAGCCCCTCGGGATCGAAGTTCGGAGTACCGCCAAGCTGATTGATGCGCTCGGCGATCTTTTCCATATGCTCGCGCTCGTCGTTGGCATGCTCCGCGAACTCTTGCCTCACGCTCTCGCTGTCGATGCCGACTGCGGCGATGTTGTGCATCGTGTAGCGTAAGACGCAAACGATCTCCGTAGCGAGTGCGGTCTGCAGGAGGTCGATAGTTTGTTGGACGTCGCCGCCGTAGTTCTGCGTTACAGCACCGCGTTCGATCTGCTCACGCGCTCGGCGGCGCAGCTCGCTGACGTCGGAAACGAAGGGTTGGCTCGTCGCGGTCATGTCTGGCTCCTCGTGTTGGCGGATGGGCATGAAGCCTACGACCGGGCGCAAAAGAAACCCTCGGTGACGTCTTCGAGGGTTACGTTTATCGCGGCGACCGCGCTCGAATGCAAGGCACTGCGTCGAGAATTGCCCCAAGCGCACGTCGTTCAAACCGGAATCGCACTAGCGCGCAACCGCGAGTCGCTTGGCCGATTCGTCGTCAGTTGCGGCCTCGCCGGCGGCTTACGCTCGGACCTGACGACGGGATCGTTGCTGATTCCCCGCGCCGTGCGTCGTCCGTCGGGGCAAACGCTGCAGTGTGACGGCGAGCTCGTCGAAATGCTGACGGCAAGAGCGCGAATGCTCGGAATCGAGCCGATCTTTGATCCGCTGCTGACCTCGGCGGAGATCGTAAATGGAAGCGCGCGCGTACGATGGGCGGCACGTGGGTATGCGGGTGTGGATATGGAGACCGGCCTGCTCGACGCGCCGCATGTCGCAGCCGTGCGCGTCGTGCTCGATACGCCGCAGCGCGAACTCTCCGCTGACTGGACCACACCGCTCATCGCCATTTTGAAACCGTGGAACTGGTCGCAGGCTTTGTGGATGGCGCGCGAAGCACCCAGAGCTGCGGCGCTTGCGGCGAGAGTCGCGGCCGGTGCGCAGGGCATCGGCGCGTAGATGCGTATAACCGGGCGAATGGTTATAGAGCGGATCGACTCTCCAGCCGACGTCAAGTCTCTCAATCGCAGCGAAATCGACGTCCTGGCAAGCGAGATTCGAGATCTGCTCGTCCGGACGTGCGCCGTGAACGGCGGCCACCTGGCACCGAACCTCGGGGTCGTCGAGCTGACGCTCGCGCTTCACCGCGTGCTCGATCTTCCGAACGACAAATTGGTCTGGGACGTCAGCCATCAAACGTACGTGCATAAGATCTTGACCGGGCGGCGCGATCGCTTTGCGACCATCCGCAAGGGCGGCGGCCTCTCCGGGTTTGCCATGCGCAGCGAGTCGCCGTATGATCCGTTTGGCGCCGGCCACGCCAGCACCGGCGTTGCCGCGGCGCTCGGCATGGCGACGGCCCGCGATCTGCTCGGGGGCAAAGAACGCGTCGTTGCGGTGCTCGGTGACGGCGCCCTCACGGGCGGTCTCGCCTACGAAGCCCTCAACAATGCCGGCGATCGGCGCACTCAGTTCATGGTGATTCTCAACGACAACGAGATGTCGATCGCGCCGAACGTCGGATCGATTTCGTCGTATTTGTCCGTTCTGCGCAGCAAGCCGTTTGCAAACTTCGTACGCCGCACCGGCAAGGAAATGCTCAAGCGCATCCCGCTCGGCGGTGCCGCAAAAAAGGCGATCGAAGGCGCCGAAATCGGCGCGATGCACTTTATCGGTCCTTCCGAAAAGACGGCGGTCATCTTCGAGGAGCTCGGCTTCCGCTACATCGGACCGATCGACGGTCACAACTACGATACCGTGCTCGACGCCCTCCAGACCGCGATCGATTTGAATCGCCCGGTGCTGCTGCACGTTCGCACCATCAAAGGCAAAGGTTACGAGCCGGCGGAGCGCGATTCGCGGACCTTTCACGGCGTCGGCGCGAACGCGTTCGAGCCGACCAACGGCGCGAAGAAGAGCAGCCCCGGCGCGCGGCCGAAGTTCCAAGACGTCTTCGGTGACGCGATGATCGCAGTTGCCGAGAAGGACCCGCGCGTGGTCGGCATTACCGCCGCGATGCCCGACGGTACCGGCCTGGCAAAGTTCGGCAAGCGCTTTCCGGAGCGGTACTTCGACGTCGGAATTGCCGAAGCGCACGCGGTCTGCTTTGCGGCCGGTCTCGCCACGCGCGGGCTCAAACCGGTCTGCGCGATTTACTCCACGTTTCTCCAGCGCGCGTACGACCAAATCATCCACGACGTCGTCGTGCAAGATTTGCCGGTCGTCTTCTGCATGGATCGCTCCGGTTTCGTCGGTGACGACGGGCCGACGCACATGGGCTTGTACGATATCGCCTATTTGCGCACGCTGCCGAATATGACGCTCATGGCGCCGCGCAATGAAGCCGAGTTGCTGCCGATGCTCGAACACGCGCTCTCGCTCAACTCGCCCGCCGGCATTCGGTACCCGCGCGGCTCGAGCAGCGGTCGCCACGACGAGCCGCTCGCGCCGCTCGTGCACGGAAAGGCTGAAGTGCTGCGTTGGGGCCGCGGCGTCGCGGTGCTCGCGTACGGAACGACGGTCGACATCGCTCTGGACGCCGGTGTGGAAGGCATTACGGTCGTCAACGCGCGCTTTGCCAAGCCGCTCGACGAAGCGCTCTTACTCGAGCTGGACCGGGATCATACGCACCTCATCACGCTCGAGGAACACTCGCTCGCGGGCGGTTTCGGCACAGCCGTGGCGGAATTCGTCTCCGATCACGGCCTAAAACTGCGCGTCGAACGCCTCGGCGTTCCGAACGTGCTGGTCCAACACGACTCGCAGGATAAACAGCGCGCCCTCTTCGGCCTCACTGCCGACGCCCTCGCCGCGCGGATCCGAACCATCACCGGTGCTAGTACGGCGCTCCCTGTGGCGCGGGCGGACTGACCGCAACGCCGGCATACCCGCCGTTCGGCACGCTGATCGATTCTTTCGCGTGTTTG
>DASXGO010000401.1:0-6386 GCA_036489055.1 Candidatus Cybelea sp.
GCTCGGCGATCACGTTTGCCGGCGGCGCGAACTACGAATTGATCTTCCCTGAGTTTTCGCCCGTGTTCGATTCGTTGTACGGCGCGGCAAAGGTCATGGAACTTATCGCCGCGCAGGGCCGGCCGCTGAGCGCGATCGTGGACGAGCTGCCGGCCTCGCACCTAGCATCGAGGCGCGATCACTGCCCGTGGGAACGCAAAGGTCAGATCATGCGCAAACTGCTCGACGAAACCGACGGGCAAAGCGTCGAGCTTACGGATGGCATTCGCGTTGCGCGGGAGGGAGGCTGGGTGCTGGTGATCCCCGACGCGAGTGATCCGCTGTTCAATGTGTGGGCCGAAGGCCGGTCAGAAGACGAGGCCAACCGCTACGCCGACGAAATCGCAACGCGTATTGATGAGCTGGCGCGTGGCTAGGAGCTTGCTGTGGCAAGCCGGAGTAGACGCCGTTATCTAATAATTGCCAGTTCGCCGCGCGATGCCGCCTCAGCGATGAGCGCGGCGCGGTTATTAACGCCGTACGCCCGGAATACCGCCTTGAGGTGATTTCGCACCGTGTGTTGACTAAGCCCGAGCTCTTGCGCGATCTCAGCCGTCGTCATTTTCCGGCACAGCATCGAAAAGACTTTGCCCTGCATCGGTGGCAGCTTGACCGTCGGCATCGCTGCGGCCGCGGGCCGGCGTAGTTCCTGCGTCAGCCACGATCGCGGAAATGCTTCTAGCTTGTCCTCGGCAAGGTGGCGCCAGCGATCCTTTTTGGTCACCTCAAAGAGCCGCATCGCGGCTCGCGCGGCACGCCAGTCGTACCCGATGCGATCGAAGATGCTCCAGGCTTTGCGGAGCGATTCCTCGGCGCCGGCCTCGTCGTTAGCGGCGGCTCGAACGACGCCTTCTGCATAGGCAGTATACGCTTCCAAGCGATGATCGAACGCAAACAGATAGACCGGCGACCGCATCTTGTCGAGGGCCTTGTAGCGGGCCAAATAGTAGCGGCCACGTTCGCGGTCGATCGGAGCAGTTGCTTCGGCAAGCAGCAGCAGACCGACGCGCTCTTCTCCGGGAAGCAATTGCCAGTCAACGTTTTCGGCAATATTCTCCGCCTTGGCGATCTCATCGAGCGCCCAATTCTGCTCGCCAACGATTCGTGCAAAGTGCGCGCGATCCAAAAGTAGAATCGCTTTGTACGCGTCACTCGGAATACAGCGCTCGGCTAAGCGGAGGTATCTAAAGCACCCGAGCATATCGCCGCGTAAGGCGCAAGACCAGCCCACGGCCTTCAGCGCTTGGAAGCGTTGAACGCGATGGTCTTCGGACCAGTGAACGTCGGCGTCGACTTCTGCGCGCGCGATTTCGGCTGCTTCCTCGAACGATAGCTCGCGACCGAGCGTGGCGACGTTTTGCACCGCATAGTACCACTCTTCGGGATACTGCTCGCGGTGTTTCCCTATGAGGCGAATGGCATCGATCGTCGTGTCGGCTGCTTCGCGATAGCGCTCTTCCTGGCAGAAGATGAACGAGCGCAGCATCTCGCGCTTGATCTTCGTATCTTGCGATCGATCGACCGACATTTCGTCGGCGAGGCGCCAGGCGTGCTCCAGCTTACCCTCGAGCATCGATCGGCGCGCGAGCTGATAGGCGAGCTGAGCCATATCTTCGGACGCCGTCAGCAACTGTCGCGCGAGCTCGAAGTGGTGATCGGCGCGTTCGAAATCGCGCATCCGTGCGTAGCCTACCGCGAGCCACAACTCCCAACGTCCGCGCTGTTGCCCGCCGCTCGTCCTTAGGGGACGACGTATAAGGAAAGCAACAGCGCGGTTTTCGTCGTGCTTTAGTAGGAGACGTGCGCGAAGCAAGTCGTCTTCGGGGGACGGCGTCGCGCCCGCATCGATTGCGCGGTCGTAGACGTCCGCCGCGGCCTCGAATTCGGCACGGGCAAAAAGATCGCGGATAGAGGCGCGCCACTGAGTAGCTGCAACCTGCTTCTTTGGCATAGCCAGTGTGATTAGGCGGCGGCGGCCCCGGCTCCGCCACCGCCCGCTAAGGTTTATTAACCTCCGCCCTGTCCGTTGGCGGGCGGCATGCCGCCGCCGCTGTCGCCCGGCGGCATTCCACCGCCACTGTCCATCGGCGCAGAGATCATTCCGCCGCCTCCGGACAAGTGCGAGAAGCTGGAGTCTCCTCCGAAGCCCATGAGAAAGCCCAGCGCAAGCGCGAGGCCGTGAAGGAATAAGAACATCGCCCAGTCCTTTCCGCTGCTTGGTATGCAGCAATGCAAGTCGGGCTAGCCCGAAGAAGCTAGCTTACTTGCATTATCGGATAGGTCAGGCTTGAGTCAACAGTCCCGGTCGCGCGTTAGAATGGATTATCGGACGCAATAGTGATTCCGGTTACCGCGGCACGCAAATCGGCGTACGCGGTCGTCTTGCCGGACAGCGTTTGATAGTTGGCGGCGAAGGTCGCACCTGCCGCTTTGGTGATCTGTTGTGAGGAAAAGCCTTGCGATCGCATCCAGTAGATATAAACGACTCCGCAGCCAATGCTCGCGTAGTCTTGATCCGTGCTTTCCGTCTTGCTAATCCAGTCGGGATAGCCGGCCTGTTCCCAGGATGGCCCCGAGACGAAGCCGGAGGACAAAGTATTTGGCGGCGTTTCGATCTCGGCGAAGAAGCGCGAGAGCGCCTCGCCATTCGAGTAGCCGCAGTTCCAACCGCCGCCTTGGGGACCCATGAAGCTCTCCGAGAGCTCGGCAACGTAAAGCGCGATCTCAAGGTCGAGCGCATTGACGGACGTGTTCGCAAACGTGGCGTCGACGTAGAGCGTTCCGCCCGACGTGAAATCACAGCCGTAATGATAGGCGCCGCCGGAACCGTCGTTGCTGCCGCTTAAGGGCGCCACGACGACGTTGACGGGGCCGCCGGCAATGCCGAAGCTGGTTTGCAGATCATCGTACGGCGCGACGACCCGCGCGAGCAGCTGGGTCGCCAGCGTTTGCCCCGCGCTGCCGAGCGACGGATCGTAGTATATTGTGACGCTCCCGGCACTTCCGACTTGCGTGACGGGATAATCAAATGACGTTCCGGCCGCTGCCGCAGCAACCGCCGGCGCGCGAGGTTTCCGCACGGCACCTTTAGGCAGAAGCTCTCTACAGCGCGGGTCTGTGGCTGGGTCCATGCTGCCGACGACACATTTGAGCGGACCGCGGTGGCGGCCGAGGTAGGGTTAACTTCGCAAGGCAAGGAAGCCCTCGCTTTAGCCACGTGATTCCGCTATCGCAAAAAGACCTAGTCGCCAAATTCAGGCCGATCGCGCAGCGCGTCGCGGATGCGCGAGCCCCAGACCCCCCGGATGCCAAACGCGTCGCCGTCTTTGCGATTCACGGCATCAGTCCGATCCAGCGATACGCGTTCCAAGATCAAGTGGCGCTTGCGCTTCAAAGCTACCTCAACGCGAGTGAACCAGCGAACTCCACAATCACTTGGAAGTCGATCGTTCACTGGCCTACGGTTGCGACCGATAGTAGCGGTGAGGACGTCGCGGTTCGGCCCTCGGCGCTACGCCTCTATCAGAGCGGCGACGATCCGAACGAGCCTGCACGTCGTGTCTACGACATCTACGAAGGCTACTGGAGTCCGCTGAGCAAGGGCAAAGCGAACATCGCTTCGGCCGCTAAGTGGCTGTTGAATGCGACCTTCTTGGGAAACAGCAACACCGCAAACGTGCCCTGCTCGCCGGGTAAACTTGTTTTTGACTTGCTCTACGTCGCGGCGTTGATCATCGGGGCACTGCTCGCGTTTGCCTTCGCCTTCTGGTGCGGTTACGAGGCCTGGCAAGCGCTCGTGGCTGGGCTCGCCCTAAAACTGCCCGCAACGTTTGTCGACCTCGTGCAAAATCCGTTTCAGACGCTCTTTAAGTTTCCGCGTCTCGTCTACGTCGAAATCCTCATTTACCTTGCCATCGGCTACGTCGTGGCACAGATCGTTACTTCGCTCAACGCTGCTCGGAAACGTGAAGGACGACGGCGTACGATCAGCGGCGACGCGTCGAGCCGTGGACACTTTGAGAGTGCCACGACCGGCGCGCACACGTTTCACCTGATTATGTTTGGTCTTCTGGTTGTAATTCTTGCGGCGCTGGTTTGGCTCGCCTGGTTCGTCTCCCGCAGTAGTGATTTCACTGCAGACACCTGGATTTACGTCGGCGGTATCGTCGGGTTCGTCGCGTTCATTCAAGCCGCACGGTCGATTGCAGACTTTGCGGTCGAGAACGTGCTCGGAGACGTGGAGGTCTATACAACGCACGATGAAAACTCAGCATATTACGTAGTTCGAGGGGCGATCATTGCGGCTGTCACGATCGCACTAAAAGGCGTTCTCAACGCTGTGTCGACGCCGCAGGCTCCTGCGGGGAAAACCGATCCCGAGCAAGAGCCATATTACGATGCCGTCCATGTCTTGGGGCATAGCCTTGGATCTACCATTGCAATGGACGTGCTTATCTTGCTTCGGCAGCTGATCGAAGAGAACTCGCTTGCGGATCGCCAGTGGAAACGCATCCGTTCCTTTACGACGTTTGGCAGCGCTTTAGAAAAGACGCGCTTCTTCTTTGACGTCCGGCAGCCAAACCTCAATGCAGCCCAGGATCAGTGGCAGGACGACGTCTATGGCCGCTTCTTCACCAGTGCACTGACGGCGCTCGACACGCCCACAAACGCCGATGGCATATATTGGTCGAACCTTTGGTACTTCCGCGACGTCGTCAGCAACGCCATCGTTTCGTATCAATCCGATTGCAACGTCGGCAGCTTTCAGTTTGTGAGTGCGCGACGGGCGATTTGCCAAGACTACCAGCTCCCGCATAAGCGATTCTTATTCGCCTGGGTGCACAGCGACTATCTGGGCGACCCGCTATTCTGGCAGCGCGCCGGGCCGGTATTAACGAGATGAGGGCACCGGGTTGCTATGCCCTTGCCGCCCTTCGCCCCTCGACTCCGCTCGGGGTGACGCAGCTCAGGGTGACAAGGGTGACGCAACGCTAAGTCACCAGTTCGTGACGAAGCTTGGATCGATTGCAGAGTTGACCACGGCGGTGAAGGTGCTCATCGGGCAGTCGAGGCTCGGGCAGCCCGGGACGTAGACCGGCACGCGCTCGGGCTGTTCGCCGTGCAGCGCGCGCATGCCGTCGAGCGTCTGCGAGGCGTAGTACGTGCGTACGAACGCGTCGCCGCCGGCCGTGGGCTGGTGCACTTCGAAGATCACCGCACTGCCCGGCGGAGTGTCGTCGCGCTGATCGCCTTTGACGAGCCACGAAACGCCGAACATCCCTTGCATCTCGGCAAGCTGGGTGTCATGACCCGATAGAAAGATAAATCGAGCTGAGGGCGGGATGCGGGTACCGCTAACGGCCTTCCCCGTTGCGCCTTGCTGCAGCGTCTGCAGAATGTGCGTCATCATGTTCGAGAAGTGCGCGCGCGCGGCGTAGCGGTTGTGTTCGAGGTGCTTGCCGAGAACGTGCAGCTGCATCAGTTGCAGTAGCTGTTCGTGCGTTACGCGGCCCCAGCCGACTGTCGGGTGGCCATCGGCGTATTCGAGCAAAAGGTTTTCCGCAACGTCGCCCGCCATGTCGAGACCGCCGTTGACGCTGGCGAGCCCGCCGTCGCCATCATTCGTGATGTAGGTCGGAATCGTTGCGATTTCTTTGCAGCGGCTAATCGCGGGGCAACCCAAGATGCGTTGCATCGTGGCGAACTGCGCGCCGTAAGCTTGTGGGATGCCGCTAAAGTTGCCGCCGACGGCTCCGAGGACTGACGCCGAGGATTGCGCTTTGCTTACGGTGCCGGCGCCCGGGAGCGGATCGAAGAGCGTGTCGGGGTCGGCGGGAGCGTGGCCAACTGCGATCGTACAGCCCGGCGCGAAGCCTTGCGCGATCGCCGAGCCTGTGGCTTTTGTGCGTTGGTCCACGTCGGCCCAGATGAAAACGGAACCCGCGGCGGGGCAGCCCGACGCACCGAGTCCGAGTGCCGCGCCGTATTCACGCCGATAGTACCCGCCGAACTGACGCATCAGTGTCGCCCCGCGAGCCGTAAGATAGCCCGGCTTCGTTTCCGACCACGCAGGCCACGGTTGCGCCGCATACGGCTGCAGTTCTTTGGGGTGCGTCGGCGAGCGCACGCCGTGGCGGCTCAGCACGAGCACCATCGTTAAGCGCGACGGTTGTTCCGGAGCGCTCCACGCCGGAGCGCCTCCACCGAAGAGCAGGGCAGCAATAAAAAGCAGCGCGAGCAGAGTTTTCATGATGCGATGATACTTGCGGTGCATGACGTTAACATGAACGGCGCATTCGTCCTCTCAGAGGCGCCGTGTCCCCTTCGACACGCTCAGGGTGACACGG
>DASXGO010000047.1:0-1543 GCA_036489055.1 Candidatus Cybelea sp.
CGGCGGCGTGCAGGTCGTGCAGTTCTGGAAACGGGGTAATAAAGTGATCGGCAGCAACGTCCTGGCGGGCAGCGCGAACGTCTGGAAATATCCTAGCGGCGGGAACGCAAAGACGCTGGTTACAGGCCTGAAGATTCCGTACGGCGCTACCGTCAGCGTGAGGTAAGCGCGCTCAAAAAACCACGGGATCTCGGACGATCGGGCAGGTCATGCAGTGGGCGCCGGCGGCACATGGCCACCGGCCGGATTGATGCGTTACGTCACTTATGTGGCGTTCGCGTACTGCTGCAGGTTTTAGACCAGTTCGATCTCGATTGCGTCGACGCGATCGGGATAAAACGCTACGTATTCTTTGATGTCGGCGACGGCATCGTACGGGTTTTCGTAGGTCCACACCGCGTTGACCGACCGTTCGCCGCCGATCGGAAGGCTGTAATACGAGGCCTCACCTTTGTAAGGGCAATACGAGCGGTGCTCGGTGCGCGCGAGCAGCTCCATGTCGACGTCGCTGCGCGGGATGTAGTGGACCGGCTTATAATCGCTTTCGCGCAGTGCGAGCGCTCGGCGCGTGTCGGCGATAACGCGCCCGCCGAGACGCACGAGTACCCGCTCTGGCGTAGGCTCAACAGTGATTGGATGATCGGGCCCAGGGACAAGCTTTTTGCGTTGCGTTTGCATGATAAGTGCTAGAACGCCGCGAGGCCATTAGGGGTTCCAAGCCCGGTAGGGCCGTTCCAGCCGCGAACCGCGGTGCAGAGCGGCCGGCCGCATCCCCCATTGCTTCCCGAGATGACGTTATTCAAGGCGGAGGTGTGGGCGTAGAGGTTTGCGGGATTGTTGCCGCCGGTCTTCCCCGCCAGCGCGAAGATCGAGGCGACGATCGACGTAGCAACCGACGTTCCGCCGGCGACCAGCCATCCGTGTTGCTGGAACGAATCGTAGATCGCGACGCCGGTGTCGGGATCGGCATCGGCCGAGACGTCAGCCTCCGCACGCATCGAGCAGCCCGTATTCAGAGTACCTTGGAAGCTCGGCTTGGCGTAGACCTTGCTGCAACCGCTTCCGGCATCGGACCAGGCCGCTTCGACCAGCGGTTGTATCGAACTCAGGCTCGTGCCGCCCACGCCGATGACGCTCGGCAGAATCGCCGGCCACTGCGCGGTTGCGTTGTATCCATGGTCCCCGGTGGCGGCCACGATCGCGACGCCTGGAATGTTATAAAGAGCGTCATACGACGTCGTGCCCTCGCTGCCGCCCCAACTGTTGCTCACATAGTCGGCATGCGCGGTTGCATACTGTTCGGCCGCGCTCAGATCGGTCATGTTCGCCGACGTAGCTTCGACTAAGACTATCCTACAGTTTGGACAGATCGCGGAAACCATGTCGACGTCGACCGACTCTTCCCCGGCCCAGCTGGCGTTTGGTTGCGACGTAAACTGCTGCTTCGTGAAGCATCCGTTAGCGACGGTGCACGCGGGCAGGCCGTACTGCGAACGGTAGACGGCGAGGTCTGAGGCCGCGTTGGGATCGTCGTACGCGTCAA
>DASXGO010000102.1:0-5987 GCA_036489055.1 Candidatus Cybelea sp.
CGCCGCGCTTTAGCGAGCGCGTGCCGTCAGCTTACGGCGGGGAGTTATCCTCCGAAAAATTTGAACCGCTGATCTTCGTCTTCGAAACGTTCACGTGTGTCAGGTCGACGCCCGTCAGTTCGCAGCTCGTCAACGTCGCACCGCTGAGATTGGCACCGTTGAGATTCGCCTTGGTAAAATCGGCGCCGTCGATTCTAGCGCCGCTGAAGTTGACGTTGCTGAGGTTCATGTTGGTGAAGTCGCAGTGCGCGATGGAGGCCCCGCTGAAGTCGGCGCCGGACAGGTTCGCGTTTGCGAAGTCGCAACCGGACAGGTGCGCATTACGGAACGACGCACCTTCGAGGTTCGCACTCGAGAAATCCGTCCCGGCGAACGATCCTCCGGAGAAGTTCACGTGTGCGAGATTCGCTTTGGAAAAATCCGCGCCGCTGTAGCTTACGCCATGCAGATCGCGGCCGGCCCAATTAACACCGCTAAAATCGCAATTCGTGCACGACTTTCCCTGCGCGACCATGCCCGCGCCGTAGCCGTGCATGCCGGCGCTGATGCTGCGATTGATACTCTCGGTGAGCCCCTTGGTGTCGAGGCTGGGGACGCTGATTTTCATGCCGGGCACGTTAACGCTCGTCCCAGGCACTTCGAGGTGTACGGCGGGAACTTCGACGCTGGTCTTCGGCACGTTGACGTGTACGGCGGGAACTTCTACCTTCGCCTTCGGAGCGTTGACGGAGACTTTCGCAGACTCGACGTGAACGACCGGAACCTCGACAACCTTCTTCTCCACTTCGACAACCGTCTTCGGGACGGTCACCGCAGTCTTCGGAACGTCAACGTGCGTCGCGGGCACGTTGACGTGGATCGGGGGGATCGTAATCGTCGTGATGCAGGACGCGGCGACCGACGGCGCTACGAGCGCGATGACCAGCGCAATCGCACCGACCATGGCGAGTGCCACACCGGCGGGCCCAGGAGCGAGATTCGTTGCGATGTTCCGGCCGGCCCCGAGGAGCCGCTCGATGCGCAGCGAGATATGCTTGCGCGTCGCAAAGACGCCCGGTGCCGGAATCGGATTGCGCGGCCAAGCGGCGGTCTCGGCCATTTTCGTGAGGCAGAGCGCATACGGCCGAACGGTCCCGACGTACGAGAGAACCCAGTCGTCGCAGGCGACTTCGCGCTCGAGGTCGAGCTGCTGCCCGATGAAGAGGGCGGCGGGATTCCAGCCCAGCAGCGCGTTGATGACGCGTTGGAAGCCGTTCGTCCAGTCGTCCGCCCGGCGCAGATGCGCGAGCTCGTGAAGACAAATCTGATCGACCTCAGGTTCGCTGAGCCGTTCCAGCAGCGAGTGCGGTATCAAGATCATCGCATCGAAGAGTCCGACCGCGACCGGAACGTCGGTCTCGTCGCTAACGCAAAGCCGCACGTCGCGGCCGCCTTTGTTCGCGCGCAGCCACTGCAGCATCGAATCCCGATACTCCACCGGAAGCGGCAACGCGTCGCGCTTGAGCTGTTCCAAGCGCAGGAGTCCGATCGCAAGCCGTGTTAACGAATACAGCGCAAGGACGAGCCAAAGCGCAAAGATTCCAACTGCTACAGGAACCGGGAGCGTCACCCGCAGCCGCTCGGGCATCTTAGAGACGGCCGCGGGCGGCGCTGCCGGCATCGCGCTCGGCGCGTGCACCGGCTTAGCCGGCGCTGGAGCGCTCAGCCTTGGAGCGGCAACGGAAGCCGTTTGCGTTTTCGTTGCGGGCTGCGCGACCGTGAAAAACGACAGCGTCGTCGCAACCGGGATGACGAAGGCCGCCACAAGGGTCGCACTCCACACAACGTAACGCGTCGCCGCGTTAATCTTGGGCCACGCGCGCAACAGCAGCCAGACGCACACCACCAGCAGCGCGTCCTGCCAAAGCGCATTGATCACCGTTGCCGAAACGGCGGTAGCGAAGGTTACGAATCCCTGCTCTAAGGCACTCATGGCGTTTCCTCGTACTGCTCGATCAGCGCGCGCAGACGCTGCAGCTCGTCATCCGACGGTCGTTCCGTCTCGATCAAGCGTAGCGCAAGCGTTCCGGCGCTGTTGTCAAAGAATTTTGAAAGAATCTGCCCGACGGCGTGACCCGCTGCGTCCTCACGAGCCAAAAGCGGCCGGTAGACGTAGGCGCGTCCTGCCTCTTCGTGCGCCACGTATCCTTTGCGTTCGAGGATGCGCATGGTCGTCAACACGCTGTTGTAGGCGATCGGCGGGGGCGGAAGCGCGGCCGTAACGTCGCCGACCGTCGCTTCGCCCTTCTGCCAGAGTACCTCCATCAGCCGCAGCTCGGCTTCGGTGAGCGTCGTGGAGCGGCGTCGAGCCATTCTCAGCGCTCCAGGCCCGGGCCCCAGCCGTGGAAGACGCGGCTCGGGGCGTAGGACTCCGGAAGCCGAACCCGTGCGCGGGCGGTCACCGGGAGGTCGGAGTTTTGGAGATCGGGCTTGCGAGTCATTGGGTGCCTCCTAGAGTCTATTAAGGATTTAGTTGCATGATAGCCGCTTGATAAGCTCTTGTCAACTAATTATTTAGGATTAAATCCCGGAGGCTCACCGCCGCCCCGGCGCCCGCCTGTGCGGGAAAGCCGAATCGGCCTGCCAATAAGGGAGGCTGATTCATCCTCCGATTTTTTACCAGGAGAAGCATTTGTTGGTAACGGCGCGCCTTGCGCTTGTATTTCTCGCCGTGGGCTTTCTGGCAGCTTGCGGCCCCGGCACCCCCATCACCAGCGGCACGCCGACCCCCGCACCCACGCTGTCGCCGGCGGTCACGGCCCAATACCCGATCCCGACCGCCTCGAGCCAACCGATGGGCATCGCGCTCGGCGTGGACGGCAACCTTTGGATCACCGAGTTTGCAACCAGCAAGATCGCGCAGCTCGCACGCAACGGAAAAATCACGGAGAACGTAACGCCGACGCGCAGGTCCGGACCGCTCGGCATCGCCTCCGGGCCGGGACCGAATCTCAACATGTGGTTCACCGAATCGAACGTCGCTCAAATCGGTGAGATCACCGTCAGCGGACCGCCGTACATCGAATACACGCTGCCGGTTTCAAAAGCGCGTCCCTTCGCTTTGGCGCTCGGCTCGGATGGCAACATGTGGTTCACCGATCCTGGAACCGACTCGATCTGGAAGATCGAGCAGATTAAGCCGAAGCCTCACGTCAGGTTTACGCAGTACCAACTCAGCCCCAACGCCCAGCCGATGATGATCGCGACCGGTTCCGATGGAGCCTTGTGGTTCACCGAACCCGGAATCAACAAAATCGGCCGCCTTCCGATCAGCGGCTATCCGTTGCGCGAATATAAGATCCCGACGACGAATGCCGGACCGTCGGGCATCGCACCCGGGAACGACAACGCACTCTGGTTCCTCGAGCAGAAAGCCGAGAAGATCGCGCGCATGTCGATAACCGGTCAGGTGACCGCCGAGTATCCGCTCAATGGGGCCATGACGCCCTACGAGCTCGTTCAAGGCATCGACGGAAACTTCTACTTCACCGATTCGACGCTCAACAAGATCGGACAGTTCTTCTTCCGCGGACACGGGGTCGCGTTCTATCACATTCCGACCGCGAACTCCCAACCGACCGCGCTCACAATCGGGCTAGACAGCCAAGTCTACTTCGTGGAAACGGCCGGCAACAAGGCCGCCCAGTTCCGCTACTTCAACGTTTAAGTCTCCGGCGGAAGTAATTCCGCGATCGGCGTGACGCCGGCGGCTGCGCTCCCGATCAAGAAGTAGCGCGCGTCGACGCGAACCAGATGCAGCGCCGCTTGCTGCGATAACATCGCCGACTCCAGAACGTCGACGCGCCGGCCGTGACGCGCGAACAGCTTCGTATCGCGCAGGCACCGCGCGACGGCGTACATCGCGCAGAGAACCAGCGCGAGGATCGCGAGCCGCACCGCATAGGTGCCCCAAAATGCGAGCGGCATCGCTGCCTATGCGTCGCGATGCCGGGCTGCGTAGATGCTCTGCTTGAAGGCGACGACTTTGCGCTCGATCTCCGCCATCGGCTCCCCAACGACCACGACGTTTCCCGTCGTGAGGGTCACGACCGTCTCGCCGGTCCCCTCTTCGACCGATTCGATGAGATCGCAGTTCAGCATGACCGGCCGGCCGTTGAGCCGCGTGAGCGTGATCACGACGCCGCACTTCCGGCTCGCCGGCGGGCCAGCCTTTCGTTACTCTCATCCAGCTCGAGCTCTTCGCGACGCTCTTCTTCCGCTTCAAATGCGCGCCGCCGCCGTTCTTTGAGGCGCTCGAGGACTCGCCGCTCGCGGCGGGCCGCGATGACCGCATCGCGCGCAGACTCCCACGCGCCAAGCACCTCGCCGCGCCGACATGACACATCGGCAAAAGCCGCATCCAGCCGGCGCAGGTACGCATCGCGCACCCGCAAGTCCACGGCGGACGAAGCCAGGGCCGCTGCCGCAAGCCCGCTCATGCACCGGTCGCGCGCGCGGACGATGCTTTCTAATTCAGCGGCGGTACCGTCCAGCGCGCGACGCCAGGCCGCGAGCTCGTACATCTTCCGGCTCTCCGCGCGCCGGCGCGCATCGAGCAGAGCCTGCAGCGAAAATCGAAATTTTGCCGCCATACTGGAGTAACTCCCCACGGCGGCCTTCAGTGAGCCATTTGACTCCGTTCGCGGCCAACCGAGACTAGCTCGACCCCAACGCCGAGAAGTTCGCGGACGCGGTCGACGTAGTCGCGCGCGTTTTTCGGCAGATCCGCGATCCGGCGGCACGCGTCAATCGGTTCGTCCCAACCCGGCAGCTCCTCTACGTCAACTTCGAGTCCCGGCGCGCCGGCGTCGCCGAAGTGCGCCGTTGCTCCGTGGAGCCGGTAGCCCGTGACGATTCCAATGCGTTCGAAACCCGTGAGGACGTCTAGCTTCGTGATGACGGCGCTCGTCAAGCCATTGAGTTTGACCGCGTAGCGTGCTGCGACGGCGTCGAGCCAACCGCAGCGCCGCGGACGGCCGGTAACGGTGCCGAACTCGCCGCCCTGCCGCCGCAGCCGCTCGCCGCGCGCGTCGTTGAGTTCCGACGGGAACGGCCCCCCGCCGACGCGGGTGCAATACGCTTTGAGCACTCCGATGACGCGGCTGATTGCGCCGGGTCCAATGCCGAGCCCGGTGCAGGCGCCACCCGCGATCGTGTGCGAGCTCGTGACGTAGGGATACGTGCCATAGCCAACGTCGAGCAGCGAGCCCTGCGCGCCCTCGAGCAGCACGCGTTTTCCCGCCGAAAGCCGCGCGTGCAAGTACTCCACACCGTCCACGATATGCGGCTTCAATCGCTGGACGTGCTCCCTTGTCATCCTGAGCCTGTCGCTTGTCATCCTGAGCTTGTCGCTTGTCATCCTAAGCCTGTCGAAGGATGACTCGTCGGCATCCAGCAAATCGGCAAACCGCACGCCCGTGCGCGCGACGCGATCGACGTACGCCGGCCCGATGCCGCGGCCCGTCGTTCCGATGGCGTTCGCGCGTGACGCTTCGCTCGCCTTATCTCGCTCGACGTGGTGCGGAAAGACGATATGCGCGCGATCGGAGATCTTTACCCTCGACGTATCGATGCCCAGCTCTGCCAGCGCGTCGAGTTCGCCCACGAGGGTCTCGAGATTGACGACCGTCCCCCCGCCGACGAAAAGCTCGGCGTGCGGCTGCATGACGCCCGAGGGAACGATTCGTAACGCGAGCTCACGGTCGCCCACAACGATTGAATGCCCGGCGTTGTCCCCGCCCGCAAACCGCGCAACGACGTCGTAGTCGGCGGCGTAGAGGTCGACGATGCGGCCCTTACCCTCGTCACCCCACTGCAGCCCGACGATAACGTCGGCTTTAGACGGCATGCTAGGGGCTGGGGCTCGGGTTCATAGCGGTTACGCGCACTAGCGCGTCGGCAAATCTGTGTCGATTGAGATAAGGGTCCGGAGCACTTGGCGGCAGCTG
>DASXGO010000407.1:0-2400 GCA_036489055.1 Candidatus Cybelea sp.
AAGTACTCGACGGCGGCTTCTGGGAGCCGTTCGAAGAAATCGCGTACGTACGCTGCGCCAGCTGGGCGGTGCCTATCAAAGGTCCCCAAGATTGTTACGGCAAGGGTCAGGATTGGCAGACCAATATCATCGCCCCGCAAACACAAGTGCTCGCCGACGCGACGAACGGCAATCTGGCTTCGGTCGATTGGGTCATCCCCAGCAAGCCGGACTCGGATCACCCGCGCTACAAAAGCGATATGGGGCCGTCGTGGGTTTCTTCGGTGGTCAATGCGATCGGCGAAAGCTCGTACTGGTCGACGAGCGCCATCATTGTAGTCTGGGACGATTGGGGCGGCTTTTACGATAACGCCCCGCCGCCGCAGCTGGATTATCGCGGATTGGGCATTCGCGTGCCGTGCCTTATTATTTCTCCGTACGCGAAACAAAACTACGTGTCGCACGTCCAGTACGAAGACGGCAGCATCTTGCGATTTATCGAAGAGGTCAACGGCTTGCCGGCCGGCAGCATCGGTCCTACGTCTAAGGGCTATACCGACGGGCGCGCCAACAGCCTCGACGACGCCTTCGATTTCAATCAGAATCCGCGTCCGTTCTATCCGATCAGCTCGAAGTATCCGATGTCGCGTTTCCTTCACGAGCGGCCGTCGTACGGGCCGGTCGACCCGGAGTGATCGATACGCGCTTCTTACTGCTCGGCGTCAGCGTATTAGGGCTTTCGCTCTACCTCTGTGCCCCTGCACGCGCCGAGTGCGTCGCGAGCCCGGGATCGATCTTCTTCGTTACGGATCGCCAGCCGCTGGACGACAATCAACTCTTTAGCGGCGAATGGGGAACAGACGCCAATCACAACGCGATCATCACTGCCGGCGTCATATCGGCACCGGTCGACAAGGCACACGAATCCCGCTGCTCGTCGCAACAGGCGCTCATTACCGCGCTGAGATCGCAGTTCGTTCCAAAGCGGCCACGCCAGGTCCTCGTTTACGTACACGGTTACTACACGTCGTTCGTAACGGCGGTCGAAACGGCTATGGCACTCCAAAAAGGACTTCGATTTCCAGGACCGGTGATCGTCTACTCCTGGCCCTCGAGGAAGACCAGCGTCCTCGCTTATAAAACGGATGAGGCGAATGCGAAGTGGTCGATGCCACACTTCACTACGTTCCTCGACAACATCAACAAGGCGTTTCCCGGTATGCCGGTTTCGCTGGCCGGTTACAGTCTCGGTTCGCGCTTCGTCACCGAGGGTATAGCATTCTACCGGCGTGAGGGTTGCAAGAACTGCTTCGCTCGTGCCGTCCTGTTTGCACCCGACGTCTCTACGGGCGATTTGCGTAGCGCTTTGACGTCCTCCAACCTCTGCTCGGGTCAACCCGTCGCCAACCCGATCGCTTCCGCCCCGGTGCTTCTGTACGTTTCAAACGACGACCGGGCCCTGCGACAATCGCAGAAGGTTCACAAAAACCAGCGCGCGGGCCAAGCCGGCGGCGACCTCATTTTGTGCAATGGCGTAGATACCGTTGATGTGAGCTACCTGGACACCGGCGGGAAGAGCGGGCACGGCTACATCGAGGATCCTCGCGTGCTCAGTGATGCTGCCGCAGCGCTATACGGAATACCGCCGACGTCGCCGAAGCGCCGACTCAAGCAAGTATCGCGTAGCGGCGGTGTCTACTACGAACTGCTGCCTGCGCCGTAACGCAGTTTAGAACGGGATTTCGTCGTCTAAGTCGTCGCCGAGCGCGTCACCGCCGCCGGCACGTGCCGCGACGGGCGCGCCGCCGTTAAACCCCGCGTCGTCGCCACCGGCCGCGCGGTCGCGCGGCGAGCCGAGCATTTGCATGTTATCGATCACGACTTCAGTGGCTTTGCGCTTGTTGCCATCCTTATCGTCGTAGCTGCGAATTACCAAGCGGCCCTCGACCAGGCAGTTCGAGCCCTTCTTCAAGTATGTATTGCAGGTTTCGCCGAGACGATCCCACGCCACGATGTCGACGAACGTCGTCTCCTCTTTGTTGCGCGGATTGTTCACGGCCAGCGTGAACTTGGTCACGCCTTTGCCCGATTGTGTGTACCGGATCTCGGGATCGCGGGTGAGATTACCGACCAGAATGATCCGATTGTAGGAACCTGCCATCACTTACTCTCTTTCGCTGCGTGCACTCATCTGCGACGAGCCTATCGCCGCAGAGTGTCAACAGTATGGCACAGAAGTTTCCAAAAGGCTGCGTTTTTCACGATTGTGCCGGGGGCGGGGGCACCGCCGCGGCCAGCGCGGCCATGTGCGCCTTCATCTTGGCGTCAAGCCGGACGATGATACCGCGGAGGACGTCCTCGTGCAGCTTCAACTGGCGGTCCAGCTCCTTGGCGGCCGGTGGTTCGCTGCGGAACTGCATC
>DASXGO010000149.1:0-5638 GCA_036489055.1 Candidatus Cybelea sp.
TCGAAACGGCAAAGGACGGTCGCCCTTTGGGCGTATTGGCGCAAAGCCTTAGCGACCAACGAGTCGTCACCGCTGGCCCGAGCCTGTTCGACTGCCTGCTCGGCCATCTCGAATGCCCGCTGCCTTTCGCCGCAAACCCCAAGCAAGTATGACAATTCAGTCGACAGCCGACCCCGTAAGTGCGACTCTTTTACCGGGAGCGCTGCGAGAAACGCCTCGTAGCGCGCCGTGCCTTCCGATTCGAGGCCGATCGGTCGCCAACTCACGGAAGTGTTCGCGAGCAATTTGGCGCCATCGATGACGTCAGAGCGTGCCAGGGCGCCGTCAAGCGCCAAACGCACATCCGGCAACTCGGTCCGCAAGGCCGCTATCAGATCGGCGGGTCGCGGCTTCTCCTTGAATTGATCCTGCAGCTCCCCGAAAAGGTCTCGGAAGTAGCGCAGGTGGCGCCCGGCAAGAACGTCGCGCTCGCCCGTATCGGCGAGTTTCTCCCCGGCATACGCGCGCGTCGATTCGAGCAGGCGGTAACGTGTGACGTCAGCACACGGTTCGGCGAGTACGAGAGACTTAGCGACCAGCACCGAAAGCAGGTCGAATATGTCATCTTCGGCGAGCTCGTCGCTCGCGCAAACCGCTATTGCGGCCTCCGTCGTACAGCCGCCGGCAAAAACCGAGAGTCGTTCGAGGAGGCGCTGCTCCGAACGCGACAGCAGATTGTAACTCCAATCGATTGCTGCGCGCATCGTCTGCTGTCGCGGGAGTGCCGTGCGTTCGCCGCCCTTGAGAATTTTGAAGCGATCGCCGAGCTTCCCGACGAGCTCTTGAACCGACCACATGTTCGCGCGAGCTGCTGCCAGTTCGATCGCTAGCGGAATGCCGTCCAAGTGCCTGCAGATTTCGCCGACGGTAGGCGCGTTCTCGTCGGTGAGGGTGAAGTGAGCGTCAACGGCTTGCGCGCGATCGGCAAAAAGCGCGACGCCATCGTTTTCGCTGAGCGAAGGGAGCCGGTAGACTCGTTCTCCCGCCGCCGCGAGCGGCTCTCGACTGGTGGCGAGAATCCGAACGCGCGGGCAGTTGCCCAAAACTGCCGCTGCGATAACGGCGACTGCTCCGACGAGATGCTCGCAGTTGTCGAGGATCAGCAGGGATGCGTTCATTTTGAGATATGCCGTCAGCGTCTCGAGCAGCGGTCGATTTGGAACTTCTTGCACACCCAGGGCCGTTGCAATCGCGCTCGCGACCAAAGAAGAGTCGCTCACAGAGGCTAGCGCGACAAAGCGAATGCTTTCAACAACGTCGTCCAGCCCATTTGCAGCGCGCAAGGCCGTCTGCGTTTTGCCAACGCCGCCGGCTCCCGTAATCGTCACCAACCGATGCGTGCGGAGCAGCGCACCAATCTCATCGAGATCCACATCGCGCCCAATAAAGCGCGTGAGAGAGAACGGTAGGGTTGCGCTCTCGGCGCCTGGCCAGGGGCCGACCGTGACCGAGGTCTCCCCGCGGCGCCGCGGTAATCGCGGTCGCGCAGCCGCCCCCTCAAAAGCTTGGCGTTGCTCGTCGTTCAGAGCGAGCGCACCCGCCAACAACGCGACCGTCTCGCGCTGCGGCGTCCGGCGGTAGCCGCGTTCGAGCGCGCTTATCCCGTTCAAACTGACGCGAGCGCGCTCGGCGAGCGTTTCCTGGGAGAGCCCAGCCGCGAGGCGATAGCGCCGCAAGAGCGTCCCAAAGTCCGACGAGCCGCGTTCACGCCCCTCGTCTTCCATTGTGGTCGGTAGGTTCGAGCCGCCGCGACCAGCATCCTCAGGCCCGGTCCCGCGCAGCGTGTGAATAAGTTGTGTGACCGTCCGTTCTCGCCTCAGGTGCCGTCGGTTAACATGGCAGACATCGTGAGCAACACACACCGCCCCGTTCTAGTGCTGGCCCTTCTCCTTACCGCAACCGTTTCGGCGCACGGGGTCGTCTCGCGAGTCGCACTGGCTGCACCAAGACCCGCGACGGTGCCGCGCTTCGAGCCGGCGCCATGCGCCAAAATCCAGGGAGTAGATTGGCTCGACCACGCGAGCTGCGGCTATCTAATCGTCCCGGAGGATCGCAGTAAGCCGAACGGCCGCGCCATCCGGCTCATGGTCGCAAAACACAGTGCATCGTCTTCGGAAAAGCGGACCGACCCTATTCTCTACCTGGAAGGCGGCCCCGGCGACGTTGCTCCGCTTGAAAGCGACCCGTTCATCAAGGCGAACTTCATTCGCGACCGGGACATCTGGGTAGTGAGTCAGCGCGGCACCTGGTCCTCAAAGCCGGCGCTGATCTGTGCGGCAAATAACGACTTCGCAAGAGAGTCTCTTAGCATGCGTTTCTATTCCGAGGAAACAAAGCGCGCGCATTTGGCTGCAAGCGAAGCTTGCCGTCGCGAGCTCCTCGCTACGGGTGCCGATCTAAGCGCTTACAACGCGAACGAAAGCGTCGCCGATCTGGTAGACCTGCGCAGAGTGCTGGGCATTCGCGAATGGAACGTTTACGGGAACTCGTTTGGAACGTATATGGCGCAGACGCTTATGCGCGACCATCCGGAGGGGATTCGCAGCGTCGTTCTCGACTCGGTCCTACCGACGAGCTACAGCGTCCCAGTAAACTGGCGGAACACGCACTACGGCTTCGACAACATCTTCAAGGCGTGCGCGGCGCAACCGGAGTGCAACGCGGCCCATCCCCATCTTGAGCAAACCTTTACGGGATTGGTCAACAGGCTCGAATCCAAGCCGTTGACGCCAACGATCGCCGACCCCAATACCGGCAAGAACTTAACAGTGATGATTGACGGCGGTGCGCTCGTCGACTGGCTGCGCAACCAAACCTACACCGTTCCCTCGCTTCAAGCCGCGCCGGATACGATTGCGGGGCTCGCCGGCGGCCGCCGCGATTCCATCGAAACGATTGCCAAGGATCGCGCAGGCCACGCCCCGCCGTACCATCCGGGCAACATTGCCCTAAGCGACGGTCTGGCGGTCGGCACCTCCTGCCGCGAAGATAACCTCGGGACACCGCAAGAACTCGCTACTGCCGGGCGGGAAGCATTCCCGGATTATCCGGCCTCGATAACGCGTGAAGGTATCGGCGGCTGGGCGTATGTTCAAGAAGACTGTCGCGACGTCTGGAAACTCCCGCGTGCTCCGCAATCGATGCACGAGCCCGTCGCGAGCAACATTCCGACGCTGCTCATCTCCGGAACGTTCGACACGTTGACGTCGCTCGCCGGAGCGAAAGCGGCGGCAGCGCGGCTATCTCGCGCAACGATCATCAGCATCCCGGGCGTCGGGCATACCGTCTCGCCCCAGTCTCCGTGCGCCCAAAGTGTGATCCTGTCGTTCTATGCCGCTCCGGGTCGCGCGCCCGACACGTCCTGCGTCGGTGCACTGAAACCCGCGACGTTTACCTCGAAAATTTCAAATTCAAACTAACGTTAACAACGAAAGGAACTAGGTAAAATGGCGAAAATTATTGTGATTGCAAAGTGCAAGGACCAGGCAAAATGGGAAGCGGGTTTCCGCTCTCACGGCGATCTCTTCAGAACGGCGTACGGCGTTTCCAAGCCAGTAAGCTACGGCATGGGCGAAGACGGCTACGTGGGCGGCTGCTTTGAGACCAGCGATTTGGCGAAGACCACGACGGCGATCTCCTCGCCCGATACTGCTAAAGCGATGGAGTACGACGGCCTATTTCTGGACACGGTAAAGGTCTTCGTTTTTGACAAAGAGCTCAACGTTTGAGCTCCATTACAGTGCACAGCTAGAGCCCTTCGAAAAACGGACACAAACACGCAGCATCATGAGCCGGGTACGCCCGGCTCAATGCCATTTCCCGCTGACCGCAACGCTGCCGACTCGTGCGGTGTCAAACACCCAAACGGAGGGGAGAGGACCTGCATGAATGAGATTGACTCGCTCGTAGCTGCAGTCGCGCAGGCCCGAGCAGGCGGCACTGACGACGCAACGATTTGGGAGCTTGCAAAACGCGCAACGGAGATGTGCTCCGCAGCGGCACCGGTGGAACTTGTCGAGGCGGTTGCGGCGCTGCAGAAGCTGGCATGCAGCGGTGCTGCATCTACCGAGTTGCGGGAGGAACGGCGCGCGTGGTTCGAACAACAGCTGCACGCTCTGCCGCAAACGATCCGCCTCTCGCCGAACGGGCCGCTACTCGTGACGAACGCGGAGCGTTTGACGAACTGGCTAGGCGACCGTCAGCCGACCCTTCCAGTTATGGCGCTGTGCCGGTGTGGGGCTTCGTCGACAAAGCCATTCTGCGACGGAAGTCATGCGACGAGCGGCTTCAGCGACAGTAAAGATCCGAATCGCGTCCCCGATCGGCGCGACTCCTACGTAGGCGAGCAGGTCACAATCTTCGACAATCGCGGCTTATGCCAGCATTCGGGCTTCTGTTCCGATCGTCTCGCAAACGTTTTTCGGGTCAAACAAGAGCCGTTCGTGGCACCCAGCGGCGGCCGCATGGATGAGATCCTCCGCGCCGTACGGGACTGCCCGTCCGGGGCGCTCGGCTACGCAATCGACGGCGTCGAAGCTCGAGAGTCCACCGACTGGCATGGTAAGCGAACACCGAGCATCGAGGTGAGCAAAGACGGTCCGTATCGGATCGTCGGTTCGATGCCCCTCGTCGAAGCGGATGGTTCCGCAGTTGCTCGCAACGAAGGCGCTTCGCTCGAGCACTACGCTTTGTGCCGCTGCGGGCGCTCGCAGAATAAGCCGTTCTGCTCGGGGATGCATTGGTATGTCGCGTTTAAGGATCCGATTCTTGGCGCCGACGGTACGCCAACTATCTTCGAATGGGCCGGCGGCCTGCCGGCATTAACTCGAATGACACGGACCTTCTACGAAAAGTACGTTCCCGCCGACGAGCTACTCGCGCCGCTCTTTGCGAACATGGCAGCCGACCATCCGGAGCGCGTTGCGAAGTGGCTTGCCGAGGTCTTTTGCGGTCCCAAAAACTATAGCCAAGAGTACGGCGGCTATACCCGGATGCTTTCGCAGCACATCGGGAAGTGTTTGACTGAAGCAATGCGACAGCGCTGGGTCACCCTGCTGCTGCAATCGGCGCGCGACGCCGGGCTGCCCAACGACCCCGAGTTCGCCTCGGTCTTCGAGGCGTACATCGAATGGGGTTCGCGTTTGGCCGTTGAGAACTCGCAAACGCAGTCCCAGCCGCCGGCGCACATGCCGATGCCGCACTGGGATTGGTCGACGAGTGCGGGTCCACCCGGTTCGCGCCTTTCAGCGCTCGCGCCCAAGCCGCAAGACGATCCCGAGCCGGCGCTCCCGGCAGAAGGGACGCCGCTGCATTTCAACGCGCACATCAAATCGCTTTTTCGGGAACGCGATCGCCAGTCGATGTCCTTCAAGCTCGACCTTTGGGAGTATGCGGACGTCCGCGAACACGCGCAATCGATCCTCACGCGCGTGAGCGACGGCACGATGCCATGTGACAAAGCCTGGCCGAAGGAACGCGTCGCTGTCTTCGCTCGGTGGGTGAATTCGGGCATGCTCGAGTAAAACTGCAAACAGCGCGACGTGAACTGGGCGACGCGGACATCAAGAGGCCGTCGTCTGTGATAACGACGGCCTCGGTC
>DASXGO010000232.1:0-1893 GCA_036489055.1 Candidatus Cybelea sp.
TTCTCCTTGGCAGTAGATGGGAAATTCGAACTCACGACGTTGTGTGCGAGACCCCGCGAACCCTCCACGCGCGCCTTTAATGGAAGGCGCCAGCCGTCTCGCGCTAGGATAGCGAGCGACGAACGCAGCGTCGCCCAGGCGTTCGCCGACGGCCGGTCGCTTCAGCCGCGAGCTGAAACGGTGATTTGATGTTGGCTGAGAAACAGTTCGCGAGGGCTGCATGGCGGTTGCTTCGTAAGGTCCGGGCCGGAGGAGCTTTGCGACGAGGCGCCGACTGGGGGAAGTCGAAACTTCCGAGGGGCGGAAGAGATTGTTAGCTACGACCATTTAACTGGAGGAATCCTTGCCAACCGTTGTCGATCGGGGTCTCGAGGGTGTCGTCGTCGGGTCCACCGAGCTCAGTAACGTCGAAGGCGCGATCGGACGCCTAACCTATCGCGGCTACGATATCGACGATCTCGCTCCGAATGCCACGTTCGAAGAGATCGTCCACCTTCTACTCTACGGCCATCTGCCGAACCGTCACCATCTCGAAGAGCTTCGCCGCGAGCTTGCCGCGCGCCGCGCGCTGCCCGAGCCGCTCGTTACCGCGATGCAAAATTTCCCGAAGACCGCGTGGCCGATGGAAGTGTTGCGCACCGTCACCAGCGGGCTGGGCCTCTTCTCACCCGTCAATGCGAACGGGGAGCACCTCTCCGACGTCCACACGGCGATCGATCTGATCGCGAAGATGCCGACGATCGTAGCCGGCTGGGATCGCATCCGCCGCGGGCTCGATCCGATCGGACCGCGCCCCGACCTTTCGCAGGCGGGGAACTTTCTGTACATGCGAACGGGCAAAGTCCCGCATGCACTCGAGGAAGATGCAATCGACACCTATCTCGTGCTGCTCGCGGACCATTCGTTTAACGCCTCGACGTTTGCCGCTCGCGTCGCCGCTTCTACCCGAGCGGACATGTACGCTTCGGTAACGGCGGCGCTCGCGACGCTGCAAGGCGATCTGCACGGAGGCGCTGCGACGGCGGCGTTTCGCACGCTTTCCGAGGTCAAGACTCCGGAGAACGCAGAGTCGTACGTCCGCGGGATCCTCGACCGGGGTCAGCGCATCATGGGCATGGGGCATCGCGAATATAAGGTGCGGGATCCGCGCGCGAAGCATCTGGAAGCAATCGCGAAGGAGCTCTCCGGACACGTCGGCGGCGAGGATCGCTGGTATGAGACGGCCCACGCAATCGAAGAAGCGAGCCGCAAGGTGCTCCAAGAGAAGAAGCCCGGCAATACTATCTACGCCAACGTCGACTTTTACACGGCGCCGGTGCTCGCCGACCTCGGCATTCCGGGCGACGAGTTCACCTGTCTCTTCGCCTGCGGTCGCATCGCCGGCTGGACCGGACACATACTCGAGCAAATGGCCGACAATCGTTTGATCCGTCCTCAGGCGACCTACGACGGTCCGGCGACCGGTCCGTACGTGCCGATCGAAAAACGCACGAACGGCACGACCAGCTAAGGCGGCCTACGCGGATGCTCGTCGTGCCTGCGATCGATTTACGCGGGGGTAAGTGCGTTCGCATGCGCCAGGGGGATCCGACGACGGAAACCGTCTACGACGACGATCCGGCGGAGCGAGCGCGCGCCTTCGTCGCGCAAGGCGCGCAGCGGCTGCACGTCATCGATCTCGACGGCGCATTCGGTTCGGGCGAAAACCTCAGCGCGGTCGAAAGCATCTGCAAGGCGGTAGACGTACCGGTCCAGACCGGCGGCGGTCTGCGTGCGGTTAAGCAAGCGGAAAACGCGTTCGCCGCGGGTGCTTCGGAGATCATACTCGGGACGCTCCTCGTCGAGGACGAGCGCTTGGCGCGTCACATCGTCAACCGCTTCCCGGGCAATGTC